>NZ_JBFAJA010000018.1:0-144260 GCF_040654975.1 Dactylosporangium sp. NPDC050588
CCCCACCCCCCCCCCCCCCGCCCCCGCGACCGGCACTGCGAGCTGCCCAGGTTGACGAGGGACTCCTGGGCATGCGGGACACCCGAAGCCTCCTGGCCTTCTTGGGGGCGACCGTGGGTGTCCGGCCCGGATCCGGTGCGCGCCTGATCCGGGATGCACGACCTCCGTGTCCGGGTCGACGAGGGACTTCCCGGGCGAGCGGTGACGTTCGCGGTCGCCTTGCCTCCTTGGGGCGGCCGTGGGTGTCCGGCCCGGTTCCGGTGCGCGCCGGGTCCGGGCCGCAGGTCGTGTTTCCGCGCTCCGGAAGGCGCCGCGCGCCGCGGCACGGTTCAGTAGGGGACGCTGACCCGGTGGTGGACGTGCGTGGGGTCGGCGGCTGACTTGAGCACGGCGTCGGCGACGTCGGCGCGGGAGATGGTCCGGCCGCCGCGGAGGCTGCGGTCCAGCGCGGTCCTGTATGGACGGTGGCCGCCGTCCGTGAGGCGGGGCGGGCTGATCAGGGTCCAGTCGACGTCGCCCGCGCGCAGGACGCGCTCAGCCTCGGCGAGGTCGGCGAAGTTGTCCCGCAGGACGCGCTGGACGACCGGCTTGGCCACCGCGCGCATGAGGAAGCTGTCGCCGGGGCCGGTGAAGCGGCCGTCGGCGTCGACGGACACGATCCGGCGCACGCCCGTGGCCCGCATCGCGGCGACCGCGGCCCGGGCGCCGTCGGCCTGGACGGTGACGGGGCCGCCCTTGCGGTGGCCGAGCGCGGAGAGCACCGCGTCGCGCCCGGCGACCGCCGCCTCGAGGGCCGGCGCGTCGTCGAGCGCCGCCCTGACCACGGTCACGCCCGGCAGGTCGAGCTCGCGGCGGACGACGGCGGTCATCTCGTGCCCCTGGCGCAGACCCTGCTCGAGCAGCTGTCGCCCGATCCCGCCCGTCGCGCCGAACACGGTCAGCTTCATGGCCGCCCTCCCTGGTAAGTGAGCACTCACTAACCTCTATCATGGTGGGTGAGTGCTCACGAACTTGTCAAGGAGCGGGATTGGCCACGCGAGACGTGATCCTGGACGCGGCGGCGTCGGTGCTGCGGAGCCGGGGGCTGGCCAACGCCACCACCAAGGAGATCGCCCGCGCCGCCGGCTACTCCGAGGCGACGCTCTACAAGCACTTCCGCGACAAGGTCGACCTGATGGTCGCGGTGCTGCACGAGCGCGGGCCGCAGTTCATCCCGATGCTGCTCACGCTGCCCGAGCGGGCCGGCACGGGCACGGTCCGCGACACGCTCACGGAGCTCGCCACCGTCGCGATCGGGTTCTACCGCGACGGCCTGCCGATGTTCACGTCGATCTTCTCCGACCCGGCGATCCTCAACGCGCACCGCGACCAGCTCCGCGCCCAAAACCTCGGCCCGCACCGCGCCAACGACGGGCTCGTCGACTACCTGCGCGCCGAGCAGCGGCTCGGCCGGGTCTCCGCGGACGCGGACCTGGAGGCGGTCGCCGGCCTGCTCCTCGGCGCCTGCTTCCAGCTCGCCTTCATCGGCTTCTTCGCGGAGCGCCGCGGCGACCTCGAGTCCGCCGCGGCGTTCGTCGCCCAGCTCCGGCTGTGACGCGGGCGGGGCCCGGTCAGTAGCGCAGGATCAGGGCGATGCGCCCGTCGGTGGCGAGGCTGCCGTCGCCGACGAAGGTGACCTCGCCGGACTGGCGGGCGACGAGCTCGACCACGTCGTCGACGGCGTCGTCGACGAGGGTGCCGGCGGGGCCCTGGCTCGGCTGCTGCTCGGCGGGGTGCAGGTGGTCGCCGTGGATCCAGGCCGGGCTGTGGTAGCTCTCCTCGACGAGCAGGTGCGCGCCGCGGCCCTGGCGGGCCAGCTGCCACACCTCGGGCAGGCCGGCGGCGACGCGGTGCGCGCCGCGGGCGACGTCGAGGTGCTCCAGCGCCGCGATCTGCTCGAAGGCGTGGAATGCGGCGAGGTGCGGGGCGAGCACCTTGTGCAGGTCGTGCGGGCCGGAGCGGTCGTAGTTGCCGGGGACGGTGCCGGCGATCTGGGCGTGCCACTCCTCGGCGAAGAACGCCAGGTAGCGCTCCACGCCCAGGACGAACACGGGCCGCGTGTCGAGGGCGTCGACCTGGGTGAGGGCGGTGGCGATGTCGCGGAAGAACTGCCGGTGCCGCTCGTCGCGGTGCGCGCTGGGCCGCTGGCCGTAGTCGCGGGGCAGGCCGAGCGCGCCGCCGGGGCCTTCGTGCGTGAACGGGAAGCCGTGCGTCGTCACCTCCACCAGGTTGGCGCCGTCGCCGCTCCACAGGCGGGTCGGCTGCTCGGACAGGACCAGCGCCCAGTACCGGTGGCGGCGGGCCGCGTCGGCGACGACGTCGCGGATCTCGTAGGTCTCGGCGACGACGACGCGCTCGTTGACGGGGGTGTCGAGGAGGCGGACGTGCACCTGTCCCGGCGAGGCGAACAGCGCCAGCCCCTCGCCGACCTGCCGCAGGTCGACGTGCGCGGCGGCCTCCGCGATCTCGTCGTACACGGCGGTGGCGACGTCGTGCGGGATCGCCTCGTCGGCCTCCAGGCGGCGGCGGGTCTCCGTGAGGAGGTTGCGCAGCCGGATCGGGTCCTGCTGGTTGGCGGGCGGCGTGCGGTGGGTCGGCATCAGCAGGGACACCGCCGGGTAGCCGCTCGGCGTGAGGGTGGCCAGATCCTTCACCGTCATGCGCCCACCGTCGCCCGCCGCGACCGCGCGCCGACTCGCCCGCCCCAGGTGAAAGCCCCACGCCAGGCGGGACCGCACCAGGTGAAACCGCACGGTGCGGGCCGCGTCCGGTGAAGGGCCCGGACCGGGCGAGTCCGCACCGGGTGAATGCCCGGAAACCTAGGATCGGGGGATGGGCAGGGAGTTCGAGATCGTGCGCGAGGGCGCGCTGCCGGTGGACCAGGTCGCGGTGTTCGACGGGTTCGCCGACGGCACCGCGGGCTGGCTGTGGCCGATGGAGTACGAGCACCGCGAAGGTGGCGCCGCGGCGTTCGGCGGCACGGTGACGGTCTGGGATCCGCCGCACCGGCTCGTGAGCCGCATGGACGGGCCCGACGGCTGGTTCAACCAGCTGGAGCACGTCGTGGCGGCGGCGCCCGGCGGCGGGTCGACGTGGCGCTACGTGCACAGCGGCATCTTCGTCGACGACTGGGAGCAGCAGTACGACGGCGCCAGCCAGCACACCGACTTCTACCTGCACACGTTCGGGCAGTTCATGCTCCACTTCCGCGGACGGCCCGTCACCTACGTCACGGTCGACGCCCCCGCCGACGCGGGTTTCGCCACGGTGCGGGCGGCGCTCGGCACCGACGCGACCCCGGAGGGCGGCCCGGTCGACCTCAGCCTCCCGCACGTGGGGCGGGTCCAGGGCGTGCTGGACTACCGGCACCGGCACTTCGTCGGCATCCGCACCGGCGACGCGCTGATCCGCTGCTTCGGCCGGTCCGCGTTCGGCGGCGTCGACGCGGTCGCGGTCCACCACTTCGGCGGCGCCGACCCGGCCGCCCTCGAGAAGGCCTGGCGCGACTGGCTCACGGAGATCACCGGAACGTGAAGAGCCGCCCGGTGAGCGGGCCGGGGCGGACGGGGGCGGCGAGCCGGTGCATGCCGACCCGGAAGGGGGCGTCGTCGGGGGCGGTGAAGGACAGCTCCGTGAACCCGTGCTCGGCGAACAGCGACCGCAGCTCCAGGCTCGCGTCGCCGGCCCGGGTCCAGATGACGATGCCGCCGGGGACGAGCAGCGCGGGCAGCGCGGCGACGGTGCGCCGCGCGTCGTCCGCGTCGAGGTTGCCGAAGACGCCGCAGGTCAGCAGGATGTGTGCGGGCTGGACGCCGGCATAGGTCCGGGCGTCACCCGCGTCGGCCATGCGGATGTCCACATCGGACAGCAGCAGGTCGTCGGCGGTCTCGCGGGCCCGGGCGGCGAGCGTGGGGTCGAGCTCCACCAGCAGCGCGCTGACCCTGCGGTCGTGCTCGGCGATGACGGGCAGGACGTCGCGGCCGTCGCCGGCGCAGATGCTGATGATCCGCAGGGTCCCGTCCACGGTCTCGCCCGGTCCGGCCCGATGGGCTTCGCCGCTTCGGCCCGGACCGGGCGCGGGCGCGGCGCTCAGCGCCCGGCGCAGGTCCCGCCGGACCACCTCGAGGCGGCGGCCCAGCGACGATCCGGGCGTCGTGTAGAACTCATGCCACTCGACCCAGTCTCTGCTCACCGGGCCATTGAACTACAGTCCGCGGTAGGTCCGCAGGGAGGCCAGCCGGCCGGCGTCCGTGCGGAAGACCCACGCGAGCGGGGTGTCGCCCACCCGGCCGGTGGCCGTGACGGTGGCGCCGTCGCTGAGGACCGTGTCGAGCTCGACGTCGATGGCCACGTCGAGGGCATGGACCGCGGCGGCGACGTCGGCGGGGGTGCGCACCGACGGGTGGCCGTGGTCGGTCCAGTCCGGTGCCAGCAGCGAGTCCACTGTGGACGCGTCGCCGGTGCGCCACATCTCGAAGTACCGCCGCACCAGGTCCGCCGGGTCGCCAGGCTCGTCGAGGCGGGCCACCGCCGCCGCCGGCAGGTCCAGGTCGAAGCCGGCGAGGTTGTCCGCGAGCTGGGCGACGGTGCGCGGGCCGACGATGACCGACGTGACGCCGCGCTGGCGCCTCGCCCACGCCACGGCGACGGCGACCGGGGTGGTGCCGAGCCCGGTGGCCACGGCGGCGGCGAGGCCGGCCTGCCAGTCGTACCGTGGCCGCAGCATCGCCTCGGCCCAGCCGAGCGCCGCCGCGGTGCCCATGTCCCGCAGCCGCGCGACCCGCGAGCCGTCCTCGACGGTCCCGCCCCGGTAGCGGCCGGTGAGGACGCCGCCGCCGAGCGGCGACCACACGAGCGCCCCGACGCCGAGTCCGGCGGCGGCCGGCAGGAGCTCGGCCAGCGCGTCGCGGGCGATCAGCGACAGCTCCGGCTGCACGCTGACGAACGGCGTCACGCGCAGCGCCCGGGCGGTCCAGTGCGCCTCGGTGAGCTGCGCGGCGGTGACGTTCGAGCAGCCGAGGTACCGCACCTTCCCGGCCCGCACGAAGCCGTCCAACGTGGACAGCGTCTCCTCGACCGGCGTGCCGGCGTCCCACTGGTGGCACTGGTAGAGGTCGACGTGGTCGGTGCCGAGGCGGCGCAGGCTCGCCTCCAGGGCGCGGGTCAGGTGCCGCCGGGACAGCCCGCGGTCGTTCGGGCCCGGACCTTGTGGCATGCCGGCCTTGGTGGCCAGCACGACCTCGTCGCGGCGGCCGCGGATCGCCCGGCCGACGATCCGCTCGGACTCGCCGCCCGCGTAGGCGTCGGCGGTGTCGATCAGGTTGTGCCCGGCGTCGAGGAACGCGCCGACGATCCGGGCGGCCTCCGGCTCGTCGCAGCCCCGGACGCCGCCGCCGGTGCCGAAGTTCATCGTGCCGAGCGCGGCCGCGGACACCCGCAGCCCGGAGGCGCCCAACGTTGCGTGACCCATGCCGGACCCCCGTATGATCGCAGTTTCGGAACGCGCGTTCCGAAAGATACGGAACATTCGTTCCGTCTGTCAACGACGGGTGGTGTACGTGCGAGCCGACGCCGAGCGCAACCGGGTGCGGGTCCTGGAGGCGGCCGAGGAGGTCCTGGCCAGGGACGGCCTCGCCGTGTCGATGCGGGCCGTCGCCGAGCGGGCCGGGGTCGGCCTCGGCACGATCTACCGGCACTTCCCGACCCGCGAGGCCCTGCTGCAGGCCATCGTCGTGGAGCGGGTGCGCCGCCTCGCCGAGTCCGCCGGCCCGCTGCTCGCCGCCGCCGACCCGGTCGAGGCGTTCTTCGCGTTCCTCACCCGCATCGTCGACGTGTCCGCCCGCAAGAAGGCGCTGGCGGACGCGGTCTCCGGCGCCGGCCTCGACCCGAAGGAGGGACTCGGCGGCATCGGCGGTGACATGCGCGCCGCGATCGAGGCGCTGCTGCTGCGGGCGCAGGCGGCCGGTGGCGTACGGGCGGACCTGCGGATGCCCGAGCTGCTGGCCCTGCTGAGCGCGGCCTGCCTCGGCGCCGAGCGCAACCAGTGGGACGACGCCCTGCGGGACCGGACCCTCGACCTGATCTTCGACGGGCTGCGCGCGCGATAGTCGGGACGGCCATGTATTGACGTCAATGGAATCCTGGGGCTTGAATTCCGACGCATGACAGCAACGCTGGTCGAGTTCAGCGGCAGCCGGGGCGGGGTCTGCGGGCTGAGCTGGGGACAGATCGCGATCTGGCGGGCCATCCAGCGGATGGTCCCCGACGACGCGGTGCTCAACATGAGCTGGGTGACCGACCTCGAGGGCGAGGGCATCTCCGTCGGCACGCCGCTGTCGCGGATCACCGGCACCGTCCGCACCGTCATGGAGCGGCACGAGTCGCTGCGCACCCGGGTCCGCGCCGGTGCCGACGGCGCGCCGGTGCAGGACCTCGCCGCCGCCGGCACGATCGAGGTCCACGTCGTCGACGCCACCGCGGACACCGCGCCCGCCGCGGCGAAGGCGCTGCAGGAGCGGCTGACCGCGCCCGCGTACGACTACCCGCACGAATGGCCGCTGCGGGCCGGCGCGGTGCGGGTCGGCGACGTCGTCACCCACGCGGTGTTCGGCATCTGCCACCTCGTCACCGACCGCGGCGGGCTCACCGCGCTCGTCCGCGACGTCGTGCTGTGCCTGCGCGGCGAGCCACTCGCGGACGCCGACGACCGGCAGCCCTACGACCAGGCCCTGCACCAGCAGTCCACGGCCGGTCGCCGGCAGAGCCAGAAGGCGCTGCGGTACTGGAGCCGGCACCTGGAAGCCGTGCCGCTGCAACGGTTCCCCGTCGAGCGCGAGCGGCCCGCGGGTGAGCCGCCGTTCTGGGCCGCCACGCTCAGCTCGCCCGCCGGCGACCTCGCCGTCCCGCTCCTCGCGGGCCGGCACCAGGTCAGCACCTCCGCGGTCATCCTGGCCGCGGCCGCCGTCCAGCTCGCCCGGCAGACCGGAGCCCGGGAGGCGGTGCTGCAGGTGATCGTCAGCAACCGGTTCCGCCCCGGGCTCGCCGGCGCCGTCGGCCCGGCGTCGCAGGACGGGCTCTATGTCATCGACGTCGGCGACGACGACCTCGCGCCGGTCATCGGCCGGGCGATGCAGGCGTCGCTGCAGGCCTACCTGCACGCCCAGTACGACCCGGCCGCCCTCGACGACCTGCTCGTCACGGTCGGCGCGGCGCGCGGCGGCGAGGTGGACCTGTCGGTGTCGTTCAACGACCGCCGGTTCGACGCGCAGACCCCGGTCGCCGCCGGCGGGGCCGTGACCACCGAGGCGATCGAGGCGCTGCGGCCGGCGACCACCCTGACGTGGGAGCGGGTCGAGCGCTACGGCGCCCGCTACTTCCTGCACGTGAACGCCGTCCCCGGCACCCTCGACCTCACCCTCTTCGCCGACACGACCGTGCTGCCCGCCGCCGCCGTCGAGGCCCACCTGCGCGGCATCGAGGAGCTGCTGCTGCGGTCCGTCTGAGCGGACGGGTACCGCTGCGTCAAGTTACCGGCGCGTGCCGTGAGGTTGATCACCTGCTGTTTGATGATCTTGCCGAATGTGCAAGTTTCAACTCTTGAGCACCTGGAATGTGCAAGGTCACGGGGACCTTCACAGGAAAGGAGGTGATCGAGTGAGACGGATCAACCCGAAGGGGAGACCGGAGCATGAGCGGGCGGTGGCCGTGCTGCGCGCCTCGTACGCTGCGGTCCCGGACGGCAGCCCGGTCCGCCTGGCGAAGAAGACATCGAACCTGTTCCGACCGAGATCCGCGGCCGGCCCGGCCGGCCTGGACGTCAGCGGCCTCGACGGGGTCATCGAGATCGACCCGGCCGCCCGCACCGCCGACGTGCAGGGCATGTGCACCTACGAGGACCTCGTCGACGCCACCCTGCCGCACGGCCTGATGCCACTGGTCGTGCCGCAGCTGCGCACCATCACGCTCGGCGGCGCCGTCACCGGCCTCGGCATCGAGGCCACGTCCTGGCGGCACGGGCTGCCGCACGAGTCGGTGATCGAGCTCGACATCCTCACCGGCACCGGTGAGATCGTCACCGCCCGACCCGACAACGAGCACGCCGAGCTGTTCGCGGCGTTCCCCAACTCGCTGGGCAGCCTGGGCTACGCCACCCGGCTGCGCATCGAGCTGCAGCCCATCGCGCCGCAGGTCGAGCTGCGCAACATCCGCTTCGACGACGTCGAGGAGCTTCTCGAGGCCGTCGGCGTGGTCATGCGCACCGGGAGCTGGGACGGCGTGGACGTCGACGTCATGGACGGCGTCGTGTTCCGGCCCGGGGAGTCCTACCTCGTCCTCGGCCGGTTCGGCGGCACCGGACCGACCAGCGACTACACCGGCCAGTCGATCTACTACCAGTCGCTGCGGGCCAAGGCGACCGACAACCTCACCGCCTACGACTACCTGTGGCGGTGGGACACCGACTGGTTCTGGTGCTCGGCCGCGTTCGGCGCGCAGCAGCCCCTGCTGCGCCGGCTCTGGCCCACCAGGCTGCGCCGCAGCGACGTCTACCACCGCATCGTGCGGCTGGAGAACCGCTACGGCGTCGCGGCCAGGATCGACCGGCTGCGGGGCAACCCGGACCGGGAGCGGGTCGTGCAGGACGTCGAGCTGCCCCTGGCGCACACCGGCAAGTTCCTGGACTGGTTCGCCGGCAACGTGCCGATGGCACCGATCTGGCTGTGCCCGCTGCGGCTGCGCTCCGGGACGGCCTGGCCCCTGTACCCGATGCACGCGGGCGAGGCGTACGTGAACGTCGGCTTCTGGGGAACAGTGCCCATCGTGCCCGGCGCCGCCGACGGCGATGTCAACCGGGCCATCGAGGACAAGGTGTCCGAGCTCGGCGGCCACAAGTCGCTGTACTCCGACGCGTACTACGACCGCGAGACCTTCGACCGGCTCTACGGTGCCGACGCGTACCGCGCCGTCAAGGGTCGCTACGACCCCGGCCACAGACTGACCGACCTCTACGACAAGGTAGTAGGACGACGATGACCATCACCAACAAGCGTTCATCGGCGCCGCGGCAGCGTCCGCCGATGCCCACCGTCGCGGAGATCGTCCGCGCCGTCACCAGCGGCGAGCCGGCCGTGCGCATCACCGCCTACGACGGCAGCGCCGTCGGGCCCGACACGGCGCCGATCGGCCTGCACGTCGCCTCCGAACGCGGCCTCACCTACCTGCTCACCGCCCCCGGTGACCTCGGCATGGCGCGCGCCTACGTGTCCGGCGACCTCGAGCTGCGCGGCGTGCACCCCGGCGACCCGTACGAGGCGCTCAAGGCCCTCGAGGGCGGCCTCCAGCTGCGGATGCCGTCGCCCGCCGACGCGCTGCGGCTCGTGCGCGGCCTCGGCTGGGACCGGCTGCGCCCGGTGCCGCCCCCGCCGCAGGAGCACGTGCCGAACTGGAAGCGCACCCTGCAGGGGCTGCGCCACGGCCGCGGCCGCGACGCCGAGGCCATCCACCACCACTACGACGTCTCCAACGCCTTCTACGAGAAGGTCCTCGGCCCGTCGATGACCTACACCTGCGCGGTCTACCGCTCGCCGAGCGACACCCTGGAGCAGGCCCAGTCCAACAAGTACGACCTGGTCGCCGGCAAGCTCGCGCTCAAGCCCGGGATGCGCCTGCTCGACGTCGGCTGCGGCTGGGGCGGCATGGTCCGCCACGCCGCCCGCGAGTACGGCGTGAAGGCCCTTGGCGTGACCCTGTCGCGCGAGCAGGCCGCGTGGGCGCAGGCGGCGATCGAGCGCGAGGGCCTGTCCCACCTCGCCGAGGTCCGCCACCTGGACTACCGTGACGCGCCGCTGGAGCACTTCGACGCGGTCAGCTCCATCGGCCTCACCGAGCACATCGGCCTGCGTAACTACCCGGTGTACTTCAAGACGCTGCGCGACCGGCTCAAGCCCGGCGGCCGGCTGCTCAACCACTGCATCACCCGCGCCGACAACCGCACCTCGCACCGTCCGGGCGCGTTCATCGACCGGTATGTCTTCCCCGACGGCGAGCTGGCCAGCCCCGGCAAGCTCGTCAGCGCCGTCCACGACGCGGCCTTCGAGGTGCAGCACGAGGAGAACCTCCGGGTGCACTACGCCCACACGCTCGCGGGCTGGAACCGTAACCTCGTGGAGCACTGGGACGCCTGCGTCGACGAGGTCGGCATCGGCACCGCCCGCGTCTGGGGCCTGTACATGGCGGGCTCCCGGTTCGCCTTCGAACGCAACCAGATCCAGCTGCACCAGATCCTCGGCACGAAGACCACCCGCCTGGGCGAGTCCTCCTACCCGCTGCGGCCCGACTGGACCGCCTGACCGTCCGCACCGCATCGCAGCACAGCGGCACGTCTCCCCGGAGGCGTGCCGCTTGTCTTTGTCTCAATGTATCTGTTAGAAATATCTGGCAGATACAAGGGGATGGTCATGAGCAGATCCAGTCAGACGCAGGTGGCGGTGCTGGGGGCGCTGAGCGTCGAGCCGATGACGGCGTATGCGCTGCGGGAAGCGATCCGGGACGTGCTGGGGCACTTCTGGAGCGAGAGCTTCGGGCAGATCTACCCGACGCTGCAGGCCCTCGAGGAGGCGGGACACGTGCAGCGCCGGGGCGGCACCCGGGCCCGCTCGTCGGTGTTCGTCATCACCGAGTCCGGGACGGCGCGGCTGATCGAGCTGCTGAACGAGCCCGTACAGGAGAACCCACCGCGAAACGGGCTGCTGCTGCGGCTCTTCTTCGGGCGCGTCCTCGGCCGGGAGCGGTGCCGGGAGCTGCTGCGAGGGGCCCGCGACGCCGCCGACGCGCAGCGCGCCGAGTATGAGCAGCTGCTCGCCCGGCTCACCGCCGAGGAGGGCGACACACCCGACTTCCCGTACATCCGGATGACCATCCTCGCCGGGATCCACCACTCCCGGGCGGCCGCCGCCTGGGCCGGCGAGTGCCTCGAAACACTCCAGGATCCGTAGCAGGGGGACCCATGACTCGTGTCCGGCTCAACTTCGTCCTCTTCGCCGCAGCCGTGGTCGGCGCCGGGTGGATCGGCGTCGCCGCCGACCGCGCGAGCGGGACCCCGCTCACCAACGAGGCCGCGTTCAGCGACAGCGGCGGCACGCCCGGCATGCTGCTGTTCATCCTCGGCCCGGTCGTGACGGCGCTCGCGCTGTACTTCGCCTCCCGCGACGGCGCCGGCGGCCTCGGCCTCACGCTGCGCTTCCCACACCGGGCCCGCTGGTTCGGCGCGGCGACCGCGCTCTACCCCGTGGTCACCGTCGTCACGGTCGGCGCCGGGCTCGCCGCCGGCGGGGTGACGCTGTCGCTGACCGGCGGCGATCCGCTCCTGGCCGCGTTCCTGACCGTGCTCGCCGTCCAGGTGGTGAAGAACCCGATCGAGGAGTTCATCTTCCGGGGGTACGGCACCCGCACGGCCATGGCGCTGGGCCTGCCCGGCCGGGTCACCCCGCACCTGCTCGTCGGCGTCGTGTGGGCCGCCTGGCACCTGCCGCTCTACCTGGTGTGGACCTCGGACGCCGACATGCGCCTGGTGACGTCCCTGTCGATGCCGCTCTTCGTCGCGCTGATGTTCGCCGGTCTGACCGCCGCTTCCCTGGTGTACGGGGAACTGCGTGTCCGGACGGGCTCCATCTGGCCCGGCGTCGTCCTGCACAGCATGACCAACGCGATCGCGACCCCGCTCCTGGTCGACGGCCACCTGAAGTTCACCGGCCACGCCGACGCCTGGTTCTCCCCGGTCGCCGGCTCGATCGTGGTGACGGTGCTGTTCGCCGCGCTCGGCCTGCTGTTCGTCGCCCGCCGCCCGGCCCCGCCGGCGCCGTCGGACGCCACCCCGGCCCCACTCGCCGCAGCGCGACCGTAGCCGGCCCGACTGTCCGGTGGCCCACCGCCCCTCACCGCCCCGGCGGGCCACCGATCCACGCCTCGGCCGTCGTCGGCCGGGGTCAGCGGCGGCCAGGCGTCGCCGGCCGGCGGGGTCAGCCCGAGCACGCGGCCGCGGACCCCCGGCCAGTCGACGGGGTCAGCGGTCAGCGACCGGGTCCAGGATCGGCTTGACGTCGAGGATGGGCGTGCCGTCGAGGGCCTCCAGGGCGTCGACGTGGACGCGGGTGCCGTCGACGGCGAGGATCGTGACGCGGTGCAGGCCGATCGGGTTGGGGCGGTCGGGGGAGCGGGTGCTGAAGACGCCGGTCGCCGGGCGGGTCAGGTCGCCGCGCGGGTGGACGGTCAGGGTGGTGCGGTCGGCGCGGTCGAGCCAGGTGAGCAGGAGGACCTCGGTGCCCGGGGTCAGGTCGCGCAGGCCTGGCGCGGCGGTGTCGGTGAAGCGGAGCCAGGCGTCCGGGGCTCCCTCGTCGCCCTGCCTGGGGGCGGCGGCGCGGTCACGCAGTGGCGACTCCACCCAGCCGATCGGGTGGACGACGAAACCGGTCATGGCGGTCGACCGTACACGAGCGGGGACGGCTCACGGCGAGTTCCCAGCCGAAGTCCAGTTTGGGCGGAGGTGTGGTGTGCAAGGTGGACATCATGAGTGACGAGGACCGCCAGTGGAGCGCACCGCCCACCGCAGCACGCCCTGCGACGCCCGGCCAGCCGCCGGGTGCGGACGGCTCCCCGGGCGCCTCCGACGTCCCACCGCCCGGCGGGGCCGCTGAGCCGCTGTCGTCGCCGCCCGCCGGGTCCTCGCAGGCGTCGCCGCCGGAGCCGATCTGGGCCAGGCCGGTCGGGGGCGAGCAGCGCACGGGGGCGTCCGGGCAGGTGCCGGCGGGTCCGTTCCCGCCGTCGGTCGGCCAGCCCGCCGCCGGGGCACACACGACACCGCTGCCGGGCCACCCGCAGCCCGCCGCCGGAGCGCACCCGGCGCCGTTGCCGGGGCACCCGCAGCACGCGGCGCCATTGCCGGGGCACCCGCAGCACGCGGCGTCGTTGCCGGGGCACCCGCAGCAGACGACGCCGTTGCAGAGTCACCCGGCGCCGAGCGCGCAGACGTGGCCGGCGCAGCAGACGGGCGCGTTCCCGGCCGGCGGTTCGCCCGGGATCGGCTCGACCACGGCGGCGTTCCCCGCGGTCGCCGCGCCCGGCCGGCAGCCCCACAACGGCCATCCCGGCTACGGCAGCCAGCCGGTCTCCGGCTACCCGGTCTCGGGCTACCCGGTGTCCGGTCACCCCGCCTCGGGTCAGCCCGCATACGGGCCGCAGCAGCCGGTGCGCGGAGGACGGGTCGCCGGGCTGATCGTGGCGGGCGTGGTCATCGCGGTCGTGTCGGCGTTCGGCGGGGGGCTGGTCGCGACCAAGTTCGCCGGCGACAGCGCCGCGCCCACCACCGTCATCACCCGCAACGCCGCCCCCAACCTCGAGCGCGGCTCCGTCGGTGCCGTCGCCGAGGCGGTCCTGCCCAGCGTCGTGGACATCACGACCGGCGAGGGCGAGGGGTCCGGCGTCATCATGAGCACCGACGGCACCATCATCACCAACAACCACGTGGTTGCCGGAGCGACCAAGCTGACCGTCACGTTCAGCACGGGCAAGACCGCCACCGCCACCGTCGTCGGCACGGACCCGGCCGGCGACATCGCCGTCATCAAGGCGCAGAACGTGTCGGGGCTGACGGCCGCGAAGTTCGGCGACAGCGACGCCCTCCGGGTCGGTGACACGGTCCTCGCCGTGGGCAGCCCGCTCGGCCTGCAGGGGTCGGTGACCGCCGGCATCGTCAGCGCGCTGCACCGCACGATCAGCTCGGGCGAGCAGGGCGCGAAGTCGATCGCCGACGCGATCCAGACCGACGCGGCGATCAACCCCGGCAACTCCGGCGGCGCGCTGGTGAACCTGGCCGGCGAGGTCGTCGGCATCAACACCGCGATCCTCACCGCCGGCGAGAACAGCAACGGCAACATCGGCGTCGGCTTCGCGATCTCCGTCAACCGGGCCCGTTCCGCCGCCGACCAGCTCGCGAAGGGCGGGAAGGTCAGCCACCCGTACCTCGGCGTGCAGCTCGGCGACGGCGACGGCGGCGCCCTGATCGGTGGCGTCGTGGCCGCCGGCCCGGCGGACAAGGCCGGCATGAAGACCGGCGACATCGTGACGAAGATCGGCAGCACGCAGGTCAAGGACGCGACCGACCTCATCAACGCCATCCAGGCCGCCAAGGCCGGCGATCAGCTCAAGATGACCGTCAAGCGCGACGGCGCCGAGCAGCAGCTCACCGTCACCCTGGGCGAGTCGCCGTGACCGTCCGCCCGGCGATCAGCGCCCGGAACCGCTCGAAGGCGGGCTTCGGCGTGTAGTCCGAGCGCACGAGCCCGAACTGGAACATCGTGGAGGGGTTGGCCGAGTCCGCGTCGCGCAGCGAGAAGTGCTCGTATGTCGTGATGTTCAACGGCACGGCCAGCCCCTCCACGGTTCGCACGACGGTCTCCAGCACGTCGGCCTGGCGCTCGTACGACCGGCCGGCGCCCGTCGCCCAGCCGTGCTCCGTCACGTGGACCGGGACCGTGGCCGGGATGCCTGCGGCGGCGAGGCTGACGTCCCGGAACCCCCGCAGCACGGCTGTCACCGCGCCGGTGAAGGCGTCCGCCGGTACAGGACGGAACACGTCAGGAAAGAAGTCCAGGCCGACGTAGCCGAGCGCGTCGCGGAACTCGCCGCCGCCGAGCCGCCCCAGGCCGGTCCAGAACTCCTGCGCGGGGTCGAAGACCGGCGTGGAGTTGCAGCCGACCAGCACGTCGAGCCCGAGCCGGTCCGCCTCGTCGCGGGAGGCGAGGACGCCCTCCACGACCGCCCGCCGCGCGTGCGGGGACCCGCCGTCGCCGCCCGGGCCGGCGTGGTTGGCCTCCTCGCCGACCTGCAGCGTCGCGAGGACGCCGCCGTGCGCGCGGACCAGCCCGCGCAGGAACGCCAGCCAGCGGCCGAGGTCGTCGCCGGGCTCGCGGAAGCAGGCGACCAGGTCGAGCCGCCGCCCGCCGGTCGCGTGCTGGGCGGGGCGCGGCGGCGCCTCCTGGTGGCCGCCGAGGGCGTCGCTGTAGTGCACGTAGCCGCGGACGATCTGCGGGCGCAGCTCGTCGAGCCGCTCGTCGATGCGCGCCGCGTCCTCCGGCGGGCCGGGGGTGACGACGCCGTCCATGTCGGCGCCGAGGCCGCCTGGGTAGATCCCGAAGTTCAACATGCCGCCACCGTACGACGAAAATTGGTGTCACACCAAATTTTAAGTGACGCTAGAATTCCGGTCATGGCGTTGCGGGCGGAGAAGAAGGCGGCGACCAGGACCGCGATCGCGGACGCGGCGCTCGCGTTGTTCCTGGCCAGGGGGTTCGACCGGGTGACGGTCGCGGAGGTGGCCGAGGCGGCCCGCGTGTCGGTGAACACGGCCTTCAACTACTTCCCGACCAAGGAGGACCTCTTCTTCGACCGGCAGGAGCAGGTCGTGCAGCGGTTGGCGGCGGCGGTGCGGGACCGCGCTCCGCACGAGTCGCCGGTCGGCGCCGTCCGGCGGCTGTTCCTGGAGGAGCTCGACCGGGGCGACCCGACGCTCGGCCTGTCGCCGGGCGCGGAGGCGTTCTGGCAGGTCGTCGAGGACTCGCCGGCGCTGCAGGCCCGGGCGCGGCTGCTGGCGCAGCTGGCGGAGGAGGCCCTGGCTGATGCGCTGGGTGGGGCGCTGGGCGGACCGCGGTGGCGGGCGGCCGTGCTCGCCGGCGTCGACCGGGCCCTGCACGCCCAGATCCGCGACCGGATCCGGGCCGGCGCCGACCCTGAGGCGGTGCGCGCCGAGGTGCGGGCCGAGGCGGAGGCCGCCTACGACGCCCTGTCGAAGCTGGCGTGAGCGGCACTTGGCCGGCGCCGTTGCCGGAGTGCGGCGGAAGCTCCTCGCGGGCGGGGTCAACCCTGACAGGCGACGGCGCCGGCCGGCAGGTCGAAGAGCGGGAACAGGTCCGCGCGGCCCAGGAACGCGACCGACGACGTGATCAGCGGGCCGCCGGTGAGCAGCAGCAGGGCGAAGGGCCGGCCGTCGCGGTACTGGCCGAACGCCGGCCCGCCGTTGGCCCGCACCTGGATCAGCACGTCGCCGCGGCACGCGTCGGAGGCACGCATCGTCGCCGCGATCGCGTCCCGGCCCGACAGCCACCACGAGAACGGCGGCATCGACATCGTCGCGTCCTCGTGCAGCAGCGACACGAGCGCGTCGACGTCGTGGTTGGTGAACGCGTGCACGTACCGGTCCAGCAGCCGCTGATCCAGCTGCCCCGCCGGCTGCCGCTGGTGCGGGACGGACGGCAGCGCGGCCCGCGCGCGCTGCAGGGCGCTGTTCACCGCCGGCACCGTCGAGTCCAGCAACGTCGCGACCTCCGCCGCGGACCAGGCCAGGACGTCGCGCAGGATGAGCACCGCGCGCTGCTTCGGCGGCAGGACCTGCAGGGCCGCCACGAACGCGAGCCGGATCGTCTCGCGCCGCACGGCGAGCTCGGCGGGGTCGGCGGCGGGCAGCACCCTGGCGTCCGGGACGGGGGAGACGAACGCGGACTCCGGCAGCGGCGCCCCGAACCCGGAGCCGGGCACGGCCGCGGGCGCCAGGTCGGCGGCGAGCGCGCGGCGGCCGGCGGCGCGCAGCACATCCAGGCACACGTTGGTGGCGATCGAATACAGCCACGTCCGCAGGGTCGCCCGCCGCTCGTCGAACCTGCCGGCGGCGCGCCAGGCCCGCAGCATGGTCTCCTGCACCGCGTCCTCCGCGTCGAAGGGCGAGCCCAGCATGCGGTAGCAGTACCCGGTGAGCTCCACCCGGTGCGCGTCGAGGTCCGCGCCCGTGAGGTGGCCGGTGATCACGTCCGGACGCCGACGGCGCCGAGGCCGGCGTACGCCTCCGGGTCCGCGACCGGCGGGTCGCCCGGGTCGGGGCGCCACGCCGGCAGGTGGACCAGGCCGGGCTCGACCAGCTCCCAGCCCTCGAACAGGGCGAGGATCGCGGCGCGGTCGCGCAGCACCAGTGGTGTGCCGGTCCGCACGTACAGGTCGGCGAGGGCCTCGAGCCGGTCGGTGCGCGACCCGGCGGTGCCGTGCGTGATCGCGAGGAGGCTGCCCGGGGCGGCGGCGTCCCGGTAGCGGCGCAGCGCCGCGTGCAGGTCCGCCGAGTCCGGGATGAAGTGCAGCATCGCGACCAACAATAGGCAGACCGGCTCGCCGAAGTCGACCAGCGCCCGCACCGCCGGGTCGTCGAGGATCCGGCCGGCCTGGTGCAGGTCGGCCTGCAGCACCACGGTCAGCGGGTCGTCGCCGAGGATCTGCCGGGAGTGGATCACCGCGGTCGGGTCGGCGTCGACGTAGACGACCCGGGCGCCGGGGTCGGCGGCGCGGGCGGCCTCGTGCACGTTGCCCTCGGTCGGGATGCCGGAGCCGATGTCGATGAACTGCCGCACCCCGCGGGCCGCGGCGAGCCGCACCACCCGGCGCAGGAACGCCCGGTTGTCCCGCGCGACCTGCGGCAGGTCCGGGACCAGCGCGTACGCCCGCTCGGCGACCTCCCGGTCGACGGCGAAGTTGTGCGTCCCACCGAGAAAGTGGTCATAGATGCGGGCCGCGCTCGGCCGGTTCGGGTCTACGCTCACGCCGCCGCCTCCGCCACTGCTTTCCGAAACTTGCCTACTGTCTGTTTTGATCACCTTACTCTGAGTGGATAGGCGGAGGTGCGGGGGCGGTCAGGTGCGATGGACGGAAACGCTCGCCAGCGGCCTGCTCGAAGTGGCGCCCGACGCGATCGTGGTGGCCGACGGCGACGGCTGGATCGTGTTCGCCAACGCCGCCGCCCGGGCGATGTTCGGCACCGACGACCTGGTCGGCGCCTCCGTCGACGTGCTCGTGCCGCCCGCCACGCCGACCATGACCGAGCGGGTCCGCGCATACCTCGGGGCCGTCCAGCCCGACCGCCGCCAGGGGCAGCCGCTGCGGGCGGTCCGTCACGACGGCACCCAGTTCTCGGCCGAGGTCGTCCTCTCCGTCGTCGAGGGCCACATCTTCGCCGTGCTGCACGACCTCGGCGCCGCGACCGGCGTGGACCGGGCCCGGTCGCTGCTCGCCTCGATCGTCCAGTCGTCGCACGACGCGATCGTCTCCACCGACCTCGACGGCATCATCCTGTCCTGGAACCCGGGCGCCGAGCGGCTCTACGGCTACACCGCCGGGCAGATGCTCGGCCGGTCGAAGGACCTCATCATCCCGCCGGAGCGCCGGGCCGACGAGGCCGAGATCCGCTCGATCGTCGCCGCCGGCGGGCGCGTCGACCCGTACCGGACGCTGCGGCTGCGCGCCGACGGCTCGCTCTTCACCGTGTCGATGCTCGTGTCGCCCCTCGAGGCGGGCGACGGCCGCACCATCGGCGTCACCACCACCACCCGCGACATCAGCGAGCGCGAACGCGCCGAGGCCCAGATGCAGGCGGTCATCGACGCGGGCCCCGACGCGCTCATCGGCGTCGACGAGCGCGACCGGGTCGCCCTGGTCAACACCCAGGCGGAGCGGCTGTTCGGCCAGCCCCGCTACGACATGCTCGACGTGCCGGTCGCCCGCCTGCTGCCGGAGGGGGAGCGCGCCGACGGCTGGGCCGGCCCGGTCGCCCGCCGCCGCGACGGCACCCTCGTGCCCGTCGACATCACCCGCAGCGTCCTGCCCACCGACGAGGGCATCATCACGCTCGCCGGCATCCGCGACGTCACCGAGCAGATCGCCGCCCGCGCCGAGCAGGAGCGCCTCCGGGCCGAGGCCGACCGGCAGATGGACGAGGTCCGCCTCCAGCGTACCCAGCGCCTGGAAAGCCTCGGCCAGCTCGCCGGCGGCGTCGCGCACGACTTCAACAACCTGCTCGCCGTCATCCTCAACTACGCCGAGTTCATCGTCGAGGACGGCGCCGGCACCCCGTTCGAGGAGGACGCGAAGCAGATCCTGCGGGCCGGCCAGCGCGGCAGCGAGCTCACCCACCAGCTGCTGGCCTTCGCCCGGCGGGAGGTGATCCGGCCGGTGCCGCTGGACGTCAACCGGGTCATCACCGAGATCGAGCAGATGCTGACCCGCTCCATCGGCGAGCACATCGAGCTCGGCACCGCCCTGTCCGAGCACCTCCCGGCCGTCGTCGCCGACCCCGGCCAGCTGGAGCAGGTCCTGGTCAACCTCGCCGTCAACGCCCGCGACGCCATGCCCGAGGGTGGCCGGCTCACCATCGACACCGGCACGGTCACCGTCGACGGCGATCACTCGCTGACCCGCGACGGTTTCAAGCCCGGCCTGTACGTGCGGCTCCGCGTCTCCGACACCGGCACCGGCATGCCCCGCGACGTGCAGGACAAGGCGTTCGAGCCGTTCTTCACGACCAAGCCCAGCGGCGCCGGGACCGGCCTGGGCCTGGCCACCGTCTACGGCATCGTCGTGCAGGCCGGCGGCACCGTCCGCCTGTACTCCGAACCGGGCCTCGGCACGACCATCACCATCCTGCTGCCCGCCAGCGACGCCGAGCCGCTCGACGCCGGCGAGCAGCCCTGCGCCGGCAGTCCCGCCGGCCAGGGTCAGACGGTGCTCGTCGCCGAGGACGAGGAGGCGCTGCGCGAGGTGACCACCCGCATCCTCGGCCGCGGCGGGTACACCGTGCTCGCCGCCTCCGACGGCGCCGACGCGCTCGAGGTCGCCGCCGCCCACGAGGGCCCCATCCATCTCCTGCTCAGCGACGTCGTCATGCCCGGCATGCTCGGCCGTGTCCTCGCCGAACGCCTCCGCCGGCAGCGCCCCGAGACCAGGGTGCTGTTCATGTCGGGCTACGCCCAGCCCGTCCTCACCAGCAACGGCATCCTCGACCCCGGCGTCCACCTGGTCGAGAAGCCCTTCACCGGCGCCGACCTCCTCGCCGCCGTCGCCGGACAACTCGCCCCATGATTTTCGGCCGGCCTGTCGATCCGGGGTGGGCGCCGTTCGACCTGTGGTCAGGAACCGGCACCGGGCCGGTCCGCACACCGGAGGTCATCATGTCCGCGACGCTCACCACCGCCCGCCCCCGCACCACCACCGCCCTCGTCGTCACCGGCCTCGCCGCCACCGCCGTGGCCAGCGCCGCCACCTCGGCCGTCGCCGCCGCCGGCAGCGCCGCGGGCATCAGCCTGAACGTCGGCGGCGCCCCGATCCCCGTGCCCGGGTTCGCCACCCTCACCGCGGTGTTCTCGCTGGTCGGCGTGGTCCTCGCGGTCGCCCTGTCGTTCAAGGCCCGCCGCCCGCGCCGCACCTTCGTCCGCACCACCGTCGCGCTCACCGTGCTGTCGCTGGTCCCGGACGCCGTCGCCGACGCCACCACGGCCACGAAGGCGCTGCTGATGCTGACCCACCTCGTCGCCGCCGCCATCGTCATCCCCGCGATCGCCCGCCGCCTCTCCGCGGCATGACCGGTCGACGCCCCACCGGAGCCGTGGTCGCGCGGCGGGCCTCTCAGTGCCCCGCCGCGGCGGCCGTCCGGCGCAGGGCGGCGATCCCGACGACCATCGCTGAGCCACGCTCCGCCCCCAGCCGGCGGAGCGCGGCGACGGCGACCAGCGACGACACGGCGTACAGCGCGAACGGCACCGCGAGCTGCCCCCACCCCGGCATCAGCGCGACGCAGGCCGCGGCGGCGAGCACGTTGACGGCGACGTAGAACGACGCCAGTGCCCGCCCCAGCCGGAACGCCCACGCCCGGTCGCCGTGCAGTCCGTAACAGACGACACCCGTCGCGACGGCGCACAGCACCGACGCCACGAGGTCCCCGGCCCAGGCCACCGTCCCGGCGGCACGCCCGGCCGCCTCACCGGCGAGGACGGCGACCGGTCCCAGCAGCGGCCCCACGGTGGACACCGAGAGCACCCACAGCGCTCCGCGCAGCACCACCGACCCGACCAGCCCGGCCAGCAGTATCGACCCGCTCCGTACGTTTTTGAACACGTTCAGATCGTACCGTCGGGTGTGGATCCGCCGACGCCCGGTCGGGCGGGAGACGGGTCAGCGAGCGGTCAGGGCGGGCTCCGGAGCGGGGGCGGAGCGGCGGCTGGTGCGGTCCTCGACCAGGAAGCTGACCGCGGCGAGGCCCAGGCCGACGACGCCCAGGGCGATGCCCACCCAGGCGGGGGCGAGGTAGCCCCAGCCGCGGGCGATGACGAGGCCGCCGAGGGCGGCGCCGAGGCTGTTGGCGATGTTCATGGCGGACTGGTTGACCGCGGCGCCCATCAGCTGGGCGGTGGGGGCGACGCCGATCAGCCGCGACTGCATCGCCGGGCCGAGGAAGAGGCCGGTGGCGCCGATGAGGAAGGCGCCGGCGAACAGGCCCGCGGTGGAGCCGGCGACCAGTGCGAAGACCACCATCGCGGCGATGAACATGACGAACCCGCCGAGGATGCTGCGGCGCAGGTCGCGGTCGGAGAAGTAGCCGCCGGCGGCGTTGCCGACGGTCATGCCGAGGCCGACGGCGACGAGGACCCACGGGACGGTGCCGGTGGGCAGGCCGGCGACGTGGGTGGTCACCGGGGCGATGTAGCTGTCGATGGCGAAGAAGCCGGCGAAGCCCAGCGCCGCGACCGCGGCGACGAGCCACACCTGCGGCGCCCGGAACGCGGCCAGCTCGGCGCGCGGCGAGCCGTCGACGGCGGCGGCGACCGCGGGCACGGTGGCGAGGACCGCGAGGAGCGTCAGGACGAACATGAGGGCGATCACCATGTATGCGGTGCGCCAGCTCGCCGTCTGGCCGAGCCTGGTGATGGCGGGGACGCCGACGAGGTTGGCCGCGGTGAGGCCGCCGAGGACGACCGCGAAGCCCTTCGCCTGGTTGCCCGGGCCCATGATGGCGGCGGCGAGCAGGCCGGCGGCGCCGAAGTAGGCGCCGTGGGGCAGGGCCGCGACGAACCGGGCGGCCAGCACCAGCTCGAACGTCGGGGCGAGCGCCGAGGCGACCGTCCCGGCCGCGAACAGCGCCAGGAGCCCCACGACGAGCCGCTTGCGTGGCACCCGCGCCGTCAGCGCCGCGATGGTGGGCGCGCCGACGACCACGCCCAGGGCGTACACGGTGATCATCCAGCCGCCGTGCGCGACGGCCTTCGCGCTGGACCGCGCATAGAGCGACGGCAGGAGGTTGCGGGCGATGTCCGGCAGGAGCCCCATCGCGACGAACTCGGTGAGCCCGATGGCGAAGCCGCCGAGCGCGAGGGCGAGCAGCGCCGTCCAGCGCCGGGACGCGGTGAGGTGGTCCATGCGGGCAGTTTAGCAACGCTGTTGCGTAATAGACTGTGGTGATGGACACGCCCGGCGCGACACCCAATCGCGTGCACCTCGAGCACCTGCGGGACTACAACGAGTCGCTCGTCGTCGCGCTCGCGAGGACGCGGGCCGAGTTCGACCGGGCCGGCGTCGCCGAGGCGACCGGGCTGACCCCGCAGGCCGTGTCGAAGGTCCTCGGCCGGCTCACCGAGCAGGGCCTCGTCGAGGTGTGCGGGGTCCGCCGGCAGGGCGTCGGCAAGCCGGCCAGCATCTACCGGCTCGTGCCCGGCAGCCGCCACGCGGTCGGCGTGCACGTCGCCCGCACCACGCTGCGCACCGTGCTGACCGACCTCGCCGGCACGGTCCTCGCCTCGCGGGTCGTGCCGCTGCCCCCCGACTTCACGCCGGGCCAGCTCCTGGACGCGCTCCGGTCCTCCATGCCGCCCGGGCAGGACCTGGTCGGGGTCGGCATCGGGATGGTCGGGCCGCTCGACCACGCCGCCGGCATCGTCCGCGGCGCGCACCGGCTGCGGCACTGGCACGACGTGCCGCTGCGCCGGCTCGCGCAGGAGGCGCTCGCGCTGCCCGTACACCTGGACAAGGACGTCACCGCGGGCGTCACCGCCGAAGCGTGGCGGCGCGGACCCGCGTTCCGCGACGGAGCGCTGATCATGGTCGAGTCCGGCGTCGGTGCGGGCCTGTGGCTCGGCGGCGCCGCCTACCGGGGCGCGCACACCAACGCGGGCGAGTTCGGGCACACCGTCGTCCAGCTCGACGGGCCGCGCTGCGTCTGCGGGCGGTCGGGCTGCCTGGAGGTCCTGCACGACACGGCCTTCGCGGACGGGCGCGTGGACGACGCCGCGCGGGTGCTCGCGGCGGGCATCGTCAACCTGCTGCAGACCACCGACGTCGACCACATCGTGCTCGCCGGTGCCGACCTGCTGCGGTTTCCCGAGGTGTACCGCGCCGCCACGCGCGCCGCGATCCCCGTCTCACACTGGATGGACGTCTCGGTCACGCTCGCCGACCTCGGCGCCGACGTCATCGCGGCCGGCGCGGCCATGCAGGTCCTCGACGCCGCCTACGGCATCCCTTCAAAAATGGGTGTTCGTTCATTATTCTGACGGTGTGATCGACCGCAGCAGTCGCACCGCCGAGCACGTCGCCGGGTTCCGGGCCCTGGAGTCGGCGCGCCCGGGCGGGAGCCTGTTCCACGACCCTCTCGCGTGGCGTCTCCTCGCCCCGCGGCACCGTCCCGTCGTCGGGCTGTGCCGCCTGCCTGGGGTCCACGCGGCGCTGGTGCGCTACATCGACCGGCGCTGGTCCGGCGGCCCGCGCGCCTCGGCGGTGGTCCGCACCGCGCTCATCGACCGCTGGCTGGCGTCCGCCCTGTCCGGCGGCGCCCACCAGGTGGTGCTGCTCGGCGCGGGGTTCGACAGCCGCGCCCACCGCTTCCCCGGCGGCGCCACGTGGTTCGAGGTCGACCACCCCGCGACCCAGGCCACGAAGCGGCGCCGCCTCGGCCGCCACGCCCGGCCGGGTGTCGTGTTCGCCCCGGCGGACCTCATCACCGACGACCTCGCCACGGTCCTGCGCGCCGCCGGCCTCGACCCGTCGAAGCGCACCGTGGTGATCTGGGAGGGCGTCACCAACTACCTGTCCGCCGAGGCCGTCGACGCGACCCTGCGGGCCCTCGCCACGCTGTGCCCGGCCGGCAGCACCGTCATCTTCACGTACGTCGACCGCGGCGTCCTGGACGGCACCGCACGGTTCCCGGGCGCCGCCGAGTGGCACGCCGCGGTGCGCCGGCAGGGTGAACCCTGGACGTTCGGCCTCGACCCCGCCGCCGTCCCCGCCTACCTGGCCGCGCGCGGGCTCCGGCTCGAGGAGGACCTGTCGACCCGCGCGGCCGCGGCGCTGCTGCTGCCCGCGCCCCGCCAGGCCGCCGAGCCGACCGCCGAGTTCTACCGCGTCGCCCGCGCGCTGGTGGCCGGCTGATGCCGAAGGTCGACGACGCCCACTTCGCCGCCCGCCGCCGGCAGATCCTCGACGCGGCCGCCGCCTGCTTCGCCCGCGAGGGCTTCCACCGCACCTCCGTGCAGGACATCGTCCGCGAGTCGGGCGTGAGCGCCGGCCTGGTCTACCGGTACTTCACCAGCAAGGACGACATGATCGCCGCCATCGTCACCGAACGCCACGAGCAGCGCGAACGCCGCCTCCGCGAGGAGGACCCGGTCACCGCGTACACCGACCTGCTCCGCGGTCTCGGCGACCCCGCCACCCGCGACGCCCTCCGCCTCTCCCTGCAGGTCTGGGCCGAGACCGTCCGCTCCGAGCGCATCCGCGACCTCGTCCGCTCCGGCATCGACCGCCCCGCCCGCCTCCTCGCCGGCGCCGCGCTGCCGCCGGACCTCGACGCCGACTCGGTCATCAGGATCTTCATCGCCATCTACCAGGGCCTCCTCCTGCAGACCGTCCTCGACGACACCCTCGACCACGCCGCCCTGGCCGCCACCGCCGAACGCCTCCTCCGCACCGCCCTCACCCCGCCACCGGAGCGCGGACCGGCAGGTGAAGGCATGATGGGATCATGACCGTTCGTGCCGGGCTGCTGCACGTCGCCGGGCTGCTCTCGCTGGTGGCGTTGGTGGTGGCGGCGGCGGTCCTCGTCGGGGTGCCCGACCAGCAGCGGCTGCGGGAGGACGTCCTCGGGCTCGGATGGTGGGCGCCGGTCGCGTTCAGCATGTTGTACGCCGTGGTGTCGCTCTCGCCGTTGCCGAAGACGGTCTTCACGCTGGCCGCCGGGGCGCTCTTCGGGGTGCCGGCCGGGGTCGCGGTCGTCGTCAGCGGCGCGATGCTCGGGGCGGTGGCGGCGTTCCATCTCGGGCGGTTGCTGGGCCGCGACTCCGTGCGGTGGCTGACCGGCGGCCGCATCGACCGCCTCGACAGCCTGCTGGCCGGCAATGGGCTGCGGACCATCGTGGTCGCCAGGCTGATCCCGATCGTGCCGTTCACCGCCGTCAACTACGTCGCCGGGCTGACGTCGGTGCGGCTGCGCGACTTCGTCCTCGGCACGCTGGTCGGCATCCTGCCGGCGACCACCGCGTACGTCACCGTCGGCGCCTATGGATCGCAGCCGGGCCACTGGCCGATGTGGGCGGCCCTCGCGACGCTGCTGGCGCTCACCGTCGGCGGGCTCGCCGTCGAACGCCACCGCCGCCGTCGCGCCGGCCGGGACGGCGACCGGACGCCGGTGGAGTCGCACGGCCAGGCGTGAACGCCGGCGGCGTCGCATCGCGGGTGAGGCCGGTTGGTCAGCGCCTGCCGGCTCGTGGGGGGCGGCGGATGGCCGCCGGTGGTGTCGGCCAGCTCGTGGGTCAGCGGGTCGCCACCCGGTGGTCAGGCGTTGGCGGGCCTGCGCGGTAGCGGGTGGTCGCCGGTGGCTGCCGGTGGTCAGGCGTTGGCGGGTGTGCGCGGTGGCGGGTGGCTGCCGGTGGCGGGTGGCTGCCGGTGGCTGCCGGTGGTCAGGTGCCGGTGGACTCGCGCAGCAGCGGGTGGGCCGCCGCGGCGACGAGGTACACCACCAGTGCGGCCGTGGTCCAGCCGGCGAGGGGTGTGCCGTGGACCTCGAAGTCCGAGGCCACGCCGGGCGCGAACGCGGCCAGCGCCGCGAGGGTCTCGAAGCGCAGCACGGCCACCGCCACGAGCGCCCCCGCGGCGACCGCGCAGGCGACCGTCCACAGGTGCGCCGGCAGCCGCCGGACGGCGCCGACGAGCGCCAGCAGCCCGATCGCGACCACGCAGGCGATGGCGAACCCGTCCAGCAGGCCGGGGATCGCGTGGCCGAGTGCCGAGCGGACGGCGGCGTGCGCCCCGTCGTCGTACAGCTGCAGCATCGAGGACTCGCCGTGGGCCGCGACCCGGCCGTCGGGGAACAGGTCGACCTCGAGGCGCCGGGCCGGGTCGGTGCCGTGGTCGCCCCGGGCGGTGCTCAGGCCGTGCAGCGTGCAGGTGGCCCAGGCGCCGGTGGTGAGGCCGACCAGCGCCACGGCCGCGCCCACGACCGCGACGGCGGCCAGCGCCCGCCCGGTCCAGGCGCGCCAGATCTCCTCGGACACGATCCCCCCGTACACACGGCTCGAACCCATCGGAGGGGCCAGGTTACCGGTACATCAGCGATCGCCGCTGCCCGAGCACCGCTCGATCGGTCCGGGTGACGGGCGTGGCGGGGCTCGCCGGCGAGCTGTCCGGACCGGTCGGGGTGGCGGCCGCACCGGAGGAGGGCGCCGAGCGGGTGCCCACGACGACGGCGGCGAGGACGGCGACGGCGCCGAGCAGCTGGCCGGGGGAGAGCGACTGGTCCAGCGCGAGCCAGCCGACCACGGCCGCGACGACCGGGCTGAGCAGGCCGAGCAGCGTGACCCTGGCCGGCGCGAGGGACGTCACGCCACGGAACCACAGGAAGTAGGCGCCCGCGGTGCCGACCAGCGAGAGGTAGCCGAAGCCGGCCGCGTTGGTCCACGTCAGTACCGGCGGAAACCCCTCGACGGCGAGCATCACCGGGGCGAGCAGGAGGCCGCCGACGGTCAGCTGCCAGCCGGTCAGCGCCAGCAGCGCCGTGCGGCGGTCCGGCAGCCCGGGCGGCGTGCCCCAGCGGCGGCCCAGCACCGTGCCCAGGGACATCGACACCATGCCGGCGGCCGCGGCGGCCAGGCCGATCGGGTCGAGGGCGGCGTCGGAGCGCAGCACCAGCAGCCCCACGCCGGCCACGCCCGCGGCGCCGGCGAGCAGGACGCGCACCGCGGGACGCTGGCCGAGCAGCCCGAACGCGAGCGCCGCCACGACGAACGGGCCGAGCGCGCCGAGCACGGCCGCGATCCCGCCGGGCAGCCGGTAGGCGGCGACGAACAGCAGGGCGAAGAACAGGCCGATGTTCAGGAACCCGAGCACCGCCGCGCGCCACCACCAGGCGCCGGACGGCAGGCCGCGGCGCCCGGCGGCGGTGGCCGCGGCACCGACCAGCAGGAGCCCGGCCGGCAGGGCGCGCAGCGTCCCGGCGAGCAGCGGGCGGCCGTCGGGCAGGAACTCCGTGGTGACGAGGTAGGTGGTGCCCCACAGCGCGGGGGCGATGGCGGTCGTCGCGGCAAGGTTCCTCATGACTAAGTAGCTTAGCAGTAAGCTACTTAGAAGCAAGATGTGCGAGGATGGTGGACGTGGCAGACGACGTCGACCGGATCGTGGAGCAGTGGGCCCGCGAGCGACCGGACCTGGAGACCGAGGCGATGGCGGCGTTCGGTCGCGTGTACCGCCTGGCGAAGATCCTCGGTGACCGGCAGGAGCGGGTGTACGGAGCGCTCGGCCTCAACCGCGGCGAGTTCGACGTGCTCGCGACGCTGCGCCGGTCGGGCGAGCCGTTCCAGCTGTCGCCGAAGGCGCTGACCTCGTCGCTCATGCTGACCTCGGGCGGGATGACCGGCCGCCTCGACCGCCTCGAGCGGGCCGGGCTCGTCGCCCGCTCGCCCGACCCCGCCGACCGTCGCGGCCTCGTCGTCACGCTGACCGGCGCCGGCCGGGTGCTCGTCGACGAGGCCGTCGCGGTCGGCCTGGCCGAGCAGCGGGAGGTCTTCGAGCGGCTGCCCGAGCCGCGCCGCCGGCAGCTCTCCGCGCTGCTGCGCGAGCTTCTCGCCGCCGCCGAGGAGGGCTGACCGTCCATAAAGGACACGATGTTTGAGCGCGGCGCGGACCGGCAACCAAGACAGTACAAGCCCTCGGTCTCCGTACTGCCCTATCGACTGCGGAGGCGAGCGGCGCCACGAACGGTGGGTCCCGGCACACGACGCCGGGGCCCACCGTCGTTTCCGTCCCACCAGGCGCGTGATGCTCTGCGCGTTCCTCGGCCTGTGGTCTTCCGCGCGTTCCGCGGCGCGTGGTTTTCTGTCGTACCCGGCACGTAGGTTCTTGTCGTGCCCGGTGCGTAGGCTCCGGGCGCCGGGTCGAGGAGGGTGCCGTGCTCCGGTTGGTGCTGGGTGCGCTGCGGGCGCGCACCGCGCAGGCGTGGACCGTGTTCGCGCTCGCGGTCCTGCTCGTCACCGCCGCGGCCGCCGGCCCCTGGTATGCGGCCGCCGCCGAGCGCCGCGCCGTCGCCGCCGACGTCGCCGTCGCGCCCGCCACCCAGCGCATGCTGTCGGTGCGCAGGCAGAGCGACACGGACGGCGACGCGACCGTCGCGCTCACCACGTTCCGCGCCGGTGTGGAGCGGCTCCTGACCGTCCGCGACGCCGCGCCGGTCCTCGGCATCGCCGTGTCCATGTCGTATGGCAGCGGCGGGGCGAGCGTCGTCGCCGCATACCGCGACGGCGCGTGCGAGCACATGCGCGTCGAGGGCAGCTGCCCGCAGGCGGCCGGTGAGACCGTCGTCAGCGGCGCCACCGCCGCGGCGTACAACCTCCGCGTCGGCGACACGGTGCTGCTGAGCGCCCAGCCCGGCGCGCCGCAGGAGCGGCTGCGCGTCGTCGGCCGCTACGAGCTCGCGGACCCCGCCGGCCTTTACTGGGCCAACCCGCTCTTCCGCCGCGACCGGTCCGTCGCCGCCGACCCGTTCTTCGTCGCCGCCGACACGTTCGCCAGCAGCCGGTTCGCCGACCCGACGTTCGACTACACGACGACCGTCCCGGCGCAGGCGCTCGCCGGCGGCGACCTCGACGAGCGGCTGCGGCGCGCCGAATACACCCTGCGCTCCGGCGGCTACTACCTGGTCGCGCCGACCCAGGACCTGCTCGCCCGCATCGCCGCCGACCGGGTCGCGATCCACCGCGGCGTGCTCACCGGCGTCCTGCAGGCGGTGATCCTGTGCTGGTTCGCGCTCGGGCTCGCCGGCCGGCACACCGCCGGCGACCGGCGCGGCGACGTCGCCCTGCTGAAGCTGCGCGGCAGCACCCGCCGCCGGACGCTGCGGCTGGCCGCCGGGCAGCACCTGGTGCCGCTGCTGGCGGCCGCACCCGCAGGACTCGGGCTGGGCCTGCTGCTGGGGCACGTCCTGGCCGGCGCCCCGCCGTCCGCGGAGACCGGCTCGGTGCTGCGCGCGAGCGGCGTCGCCGCCGGCCTGGCCCTGCTCGGGGGCGCCGCCGCCGTGCTCAGCGCCGAGCTGCCCGTGCTGCGGGCGCCGGTCGCGGCGCTGCTGCGCGAGGTGCCGGGCCGCCGGCGCGGCTGGCGGCGCGGCGCGGCCGACGCGGTGCTCGTGGTCCTCGCCGCCGTCGGCGCGTTCCAGCTGGGGCGCAACGGCTTCGCCGCCGCCGTCCCCGTGCTCGTCGCGGTGCTGCTCGCCGTGCCCCTCGCCCGGCTGCTCGGCGCCGCCGCCGACCGGGCCGGCGCGGTCGCGCTGCGCGGCGGGCGGCTGCGGCTCGGGCTCACCGCCGTGCAGGTCTCCCGCCGGCCCGGCGCCGACCGGGTCTTCGCGCTCGTCGCCGTCGCCGTCGCGGGCCTCACCGCCGCGACCGCCGCGCAGGTCTTCGGCGACACCGCCCGGGCCGACCGCAGCGGTCAGGAGCTCGGCGCCGACCGGGTGCTCACCGTGCAGGCCGCCAACCCGACGCTGCTGCTGCGGGCGGTCCGGGAGGCCGACCCGACCGGCCGGTATGCGATGGCCGCAGTCGTCGACGACACCAGCCGCCCCCGCATCCTCGCCGTGGACGCGTCGCGGCTCGCCGCCGTCGCCCGGTGGCGCACCGCGTTTGGTCCGCTGCCGGCGCTCGCCGCACCGCCCGCCGGCTCCTCCGTGTCCGTGACCGCCGGGCCGCTCGTCCTGCGCGCCCGCAACACCGGGGAGCGGCCGGCGGCGCTGGCCGTGCACCTCCAGGACGCCGCGACCGGGGCACTGGGCACGGTCACGTTCGAGCCCGTCCCGGCCGGCGAGCACGAGGTCACCGCCGCCGTCGAAGGCTGCGCCGGGGGCTGCCGCGTCACCCGCCTCGACCTGGTCCGCGCGGCCGCCGGCGACGCACTCACCGTCGAGGCGCTGCGGCAGGCGGACCGGGCCGTGTTCGACAGCGCCGCGCTCGGCGACCCTAGGCTGTGGCGGGCGGCGGCGAAGGGACCCGCGATGTCCGTCGTCGCCCGGCAGGGCACCCTGACGCTCGCGCAGGCGCCGGCGCCGTACCGGGGCGACAGCAGCGCCTACCCGATCGCCACCGGCCTGCCGCTGCCCGTCGTCGTCGCCGGCGAGGCACCCGAGGCGTGGCGGCTCGGCGACCCGGCCGTCGACGTCTTCGGCAGCGGCGCCGTCCCGGTCCGCGTCGCCGGCACCACCGGCGTCCTGCCCGCCGTCGGCACCGCCGGCATCCTGCTCGACCTCGACGCCGCCCAGCGGCTCGGCACCGGCGGCACCGGCGGCCGCACCGAGGTGTGGCTCACCGCCGGCGCACCCGTTTCCGTCGTCGCCGCCCTCTCCACCGCCGGCCTCGTCGTCCTCGCCGACGACACCGTCACCGACCGCGCCGACCGCCTGGCCGGCCAGGGCCCCGCCGTCGCCGCCTGGCTGCAGCTGGTCACCGCCGCGCTCGGCCTCCTCGCCGCCGCGACCGCGCTCGCCGTCGCGGTCGCCGTCGAACGGCGCCGGCGCCTCACCGAGCTGCGCGCCCTGCGCCGGCAGGGCCTGCCCGCCGGCGTCGCCGTCACCGCCGGCCGCGCGGGCTACGCCGCCGTCCTCGTCCTCGGCGCCGCCACCGGCCTGCTCGCCGCCGTCGCCGCCCGGCTCGCCACCGGCCCGCCCCGCCGCCCGTTCGTCGACGACTGGCAGGTCATGCCGGCGCCGTCCGCCCTGCCGCCGCCGGCCCTGGCCGCCGCCGCGGCGGTCGCCCTGTGCGTCCTCGGCCTGTCCTGGTGGCTGACCGCACTCCCGCTCACCGCCACCTCAACGCCCCCGACACCGCCCTTGGCCCGTCCCGATGACACCACCGCCGCCACCGGCCCCATCCGCCCGCCGCCCTTCACGCTGCTGGCGCTCTTCACGCTGTTGGCGCCTTTCACGCTGCTGGCGCTCTTCACGCTGCCGGTGGCTCTCGCACCGCCGGTGGCTCTCGCGTCTGCCGGTGGCTCTCGCGTTGCCGGCGATGTTCGGGCTTGTCGCAGGCGTGCGACCAGGCGTCGGGTCTGCGGGCCGGCCGTTCGTGTCGGCGCCGTCGGCGGGCGTCACGGACGCGGTGGTGGCTTTCGGCGGGTGTGGTCGGCGCGGTTCGGTGGCAGTTGGAGCTGCGGGTCGTTCCCGGGTTCGGTGCTTGCCGAGGTCGATCGGGGTTCGCCGCGTTGAGGCTGTCGGCGCTGGGCATGTCGCCTGCTCACCTCAGGCGGCCCATGGACCCGAAGCCGCCGGCGGCCCTCGCGTTGCCTGCGGCCCTCGTGTTGCCGGTGGCCGTCACACTGTCGGCGGCTGGCGGGCTGTCGGTGGTGCTCGCGCTGCCTGTGACGTCCGAGGCTGCTGTCGCCGTGTGGCTGGGGATCCGGGCGTTGGGCCGGTTGTCCGGCGAAGCATGGAACGTGTGGCCCGCGGCGGCCATCGGCGCCGGGCCCGTCGCGGTGTTGGTGTTCGGCGGGTTCCGGTGGTTGCCTGCGATGGCCGGTTGCTTGGCCGGTGTCCGCCAGGCGGGTCAGGGTGGGTCGCGGTGATGCCGTCGGTGAGGGGCGGGCTGCGTGTCCGTCCTGGTCAGGAGGCTGTCGTGCCGTTGCCGACGACGTTCGCGGCTTCTGCTGTCGCGGGGCTGCCCACCAGGCCGCCGGGCCGGTTGATCGCCGAAGGACGGCGGGCCGTGCCGGCGCTGTCTGAGCCGCTGGTCGTGGCTTTCGCCGTCGAAGTGACGGCCGTTGTGCTCGCCGGCGCGGTGGTGTCCTCCGGCCGCTCCGCTGCGGTGGCGGCCGGGCGGTTCCTTGTCGCCGCGGCGCTCGTCGTTGTGGGGGCGGGCGGGATCGGCATGGGCTGGTCGGTGGTGGGTCTGCCGGGCGGTCGTCGGGTTGATGCGTGGCACGTTGATCGGGGTTGGTCGCGATGATGTCGTTGTTGCTTGGCATGTTGCGTGCCCGTCGGGGGCAGGCGGTCACGCTCGCGCTGCTGGCGATGTTCGCGGTCGCGGCGGCCGTTGCCGCGCCCGCCTACCTCCAGGCGGTCGACCATGCCGTGGTGGCCGGGCAGGTGGCCACGGCCAGCCCCGCCGAGCTGTCGCTGACGGTCCAGGCCACCGTCAACGAGCAGCGGGAGCCCGGCGGGGTCTCGTTCGCGGACGTCGGTGGGGCGCTGGTCGCGGTACCCGGGTTCACCCAGGTGTACGCCGAGGAGTTCGCCGCCATCGGCATCGAACCGGACCCTCGGGTGGCGTCGCGGTTGCTGTACCGGCAGGGTGCCTGCGCCCACCTGACGATCGTCACCGGCCGGTGCCTGGCCGCGGCGGGTGAGGTCGTCGTGGGGGAGCAGACCGCCCAGCGGCTGCACCTCGCCGCCGGTGACCTGATCACCCTGACGTACGCGGTGATCAGCACCGACCCGACCCGGCCCATCTACGTCGCGGACGGCGACGCCACGCCGCTGACCGTCGCCGGGACGTACCGCACGCCTGAGCCCGACGGGCAGTACTGGGGCGCCCACGGGTACTTCCGGCTCGACCACACCGCCCGCCCCGGCGAGCCGGTCTTCACCGGCGCCGAGACGATCCGCACCATGTCGCACGGGCCCAGCGACGTCTCCATCGACGCGACCGCCGTCCCCGGCACGATCACCGAGGCGAGGCTGCCCGCCCTGCGCCGCGACCTCGCCGGGCTCGACGCCCGCGGGGAGAACCTCGGCCGGGCGCTCACCCTCACCACCGCGATCCCGCAGCTGCTCGACCGGATCGACCGCAGCCGCGACCTCGCCCGCCGCAGCATTCCCGTCGGTGCGGCGCCGCTGCTGCTGCTCGCGTACGCCGTCATCTTCATCGCCGCCGGGTACGGCACCGAAGGCCGGCGACCCGAGCTCGCCGTCATCGCGCTGCGCGGCGCGCGCTGGTGGACGCGGTGGTGGCTGACCAGCGGTGAGAGCCTCGCCGCGCTCCTCGCCGGTGGGGTCGCCGGTTGCGTCGCCGGGCAGCTGCTCGTCGCCGCCGTCGTCGCGTGGCGGTTCCCCGGCGTCGACACGCCGGTCCTCGGGCTCGACGCGCTGCGGTGGGCGCCGTGGGCGCTGCTCGGCGCGGTCGTGGCGATGCTGGCCGCCCAGCGCCGGCACCTCGTCAGCGGCGTCGCGGACCTGATGCGGCGGGTCCGGGCACAGCTGACCGGGTGGCGGCTCGTCACCGCCGAGATCGTCGTCGGGCTGCTCGCCGTGACCGCCACCGCGCAGCTGTTCCTCACCGGCGGCTCGCTGTCCGGGGTCGCCCTCGCCTCGCCCGCGCTCGTGATCATCGCGCTGGCGGTCGGTGCCGCCCGTGGCGTCGTCCCGCTCGCACGGATCGCCGGTAACCGGGCGTTGCGCGGGGGCCGGCTCGGTGCCGCGCTCGCCGCGTTCCAACTGGCCCGCCGCCCGGGCGCGCAGCGGCTGCTCCTGCTGCTCGTCGCGGCCGTCGGCGTGCTCGGCTACGCGGTCACCGCCGCCGACGTCGCCGCCCGCGACCGGGACCTCGCCGCGCAGATCGGCACCGGCGCGCCACGCGTGCTCAGCGTCGCCCCGCTCACCCGCCAGCAGCTGCTGCACGCCGTCCGCGCCGCGGACCCGGCCGGTGACTACGCGATGGCCGTCGCCGAGCTGCCCGCCGGCGGCCCGGGGGAGGCACCGAAGCTCGCCGTCGACGCGACCCGCCTCGCGACCGTCGCCACCTGGCGCGACGAGTACGGCGACCTCGACGCGGCCGGCGCCGGCCGGCTGCTGCGGCCCGCCGCCCCGGCACCCGTCGTCGTCGCCGGGCAGGACGTGTCCGTCGACGTCACCGTCAAGGGCGCCGACGCGGCGAAACCGGTCGGCTTCAGCGTCGTGCTGTCGTCGGTCACCGGCCGCGGCACCGCCGTCGTCGGCTTCGGGGTGCTGCACGACGGCCCGTACACCTTCCAGCAGCGCTCGGCCGTCTGCGCCGACGGGTGCCGGGTCGCGGGCCTGCACCTCACCCCCGACACGACCGCCACCGGCGTAAAGCTCACCGTCGTGCTGCGCGCCATCGGCAGCATCAACCCGGTCGCCGTCGCCGCGGGCCGGGCCGACCTCGCCGACCCGTCCCGCTGGCGCTCCGACGGCGCCACGCTCACCGCCGCGCCCGACGGGCTCCGGGTCACCCTCGACGCGCCCGAAGGCCTGCCGCACGGCGCCTGGGTGCAGGCCGCCGACGTCCCCGCGCCGCTGCCCGTGGTGACGACCGCCGCCCTGCCCGACGGCACCGGCGTCGCGGGCCTCGACGGCCTGCCCGTCCCGGTGCGTGCCGCCGCCCGTCTCACCGCCGTGCCGCGGCTGGGCACGCGGGGGACGTTGGTCGACCTCGAGTACGCGGACCGCGCCGCCACCGACGCCGGCGAGGCGAAACGCCCCGAGGTGTGGCTCGGTGCCGCCGCCCCGCCCGACGCCGTCGCCCGGCTCACCGCGCAGGGGCTCGTCGTCACCGGCGACAACGGCGTCTCCGCGGCCCAGGCGCGGCTCGCCGCGCAGGGTCCCGCGCTCGCCGTCTGGTTCCACGTGCTGGCCGGCATCCTGGCCGTCATCCTCGGCGCGGGCGGCCTCGCCCTTGTCATCGCCGTCGACCGCCGCGAACGCCTCGCCGACCTCGCCGCCCTGCGCGCCCAGGGCCTGAGCCGGAGGGCGGCCGCGCGGACCCAGCTGTGGACGTACCCGGTGCTGGTCGCCACCTCCGGCGTCCTCGGCCTGGCCACCGCCCTCATCGCGTGGCGGCTGACGGGCTGGGCGCTGCCCGTGTTCGGGGAGGACATGCCAGGCTTACCCCTGCCGCACTGGCCGGGCCTCGTCCTCGTCCCGTCGACGTGGCTGCTCGCGGTGGCGCTGCTGACGACGGTCGCCGTCACCGCCGCCCGCCCCCGGCCCGCCGCGCCCACGGTCGCCGCGTCCCGCCCCTGACCGCCCCTGCGCGGTCCGGGCCGCCCGCCCGCACCCGCGTGCGTCGCCGGATGGTCCGCATCGTGGAGTGTGGTGTCGGGGCGGGTTGTCGTGGGTGGTTGCGGGTCGCGTGTGTTGCCGGGTGGTCCGTGTTGTGGGGTGGGGTACCAGGGGCGGTTGTCGTGGCCCGGTGCGTCGGTGGTGGTTGCGCGCTTCGATGGGTGGCGGTGCGGAGGCGGGGTTGGTGGCGCGGCGGCGTATCGGCGAAGATCCCTGCATGCGGAGTCGGGTGGGCATCCTGCTGGCGGTCGTGTCCGGCCTGTTCTCGGTCCTTCTTGCCGTCGCCGTCAACGTGGCGACCGGTGGCACCCTGCCGGCACCGATCGACGCGGTGGCCTGGCTGGCGTGGCCGGCCGTCGGGGTGCTCGGGGTCGCCGGGGCGGGCCTGGCGTTCTGGCAGCAGTCGGCCCAGACGCCGCCGCCACCGTTGCCGGCGCCGCCGCCCGAGCCGTCGCCGGTCCCGGTGCCCGACCCGGTCCCGGCCGAGCTGCCCGCGGCGACCCCGCTCTTCGGGCGTGGCGCCGAGGTCGCGAGATCGTGCGGGTCCTGAGCGGCGGGTCGGCGGTCGTGACGCTCGCCGCCGCGCCGGGCACCGGCAAGACGTCGCTGGCGCTCGGGGCCGCGCACGCGCTGCGGCCGAGCTTCCCGGACGGGCAGCTGTTCGCGACGCTGCGCGGTGCGTCGGCGGAGCCGGTCGCGCCCGAAGCGGTCCTCGGCCGGTTCCTGGCCGCGCTCGGCGTGCCCGAGGACGAGCGGCGCGGCGGGGTGGAGGAGCTCGCCGCGCGGTTCCGGTCCGCGGTGGCCGACCGGGCGGTGCTGGTCCTGCTCGACGACGCCCGCGACTCCGCCCACGTCGCCGCGCTCCTGCCCGGCGGCGCGGTGCGCGACGATCGTCACCAGCCGGCGGCAGCTGACCGGGGTCGCCAACGCGCACTCCGTGCCCCTTGCCGCGTTGCCCGAGGACGCGGCGATCGAGCTGCTCGCACGGGTCGCCGGCGCCGACACCGTCCACAGCGACCCCGAAGGCGCGGGGGCCCTCGTCGAGGCGTGCGCCGGGCTGCCCCTCGCGGTCCTGATCGTCGCCGGCCGGCTCCGGACACGTCCACAGTGGACGCCGTCGGCGCTGGCGGAGCGGCTCGCCGGGGAGCACCGCCGGCTCGACGAGCTGCGCCAGGGCGACCTTGCCGTCCGGTCGATGTTCCAGGCCGCGTACGCCGAACTGTCCGAAGTGGACCGTCTGGTGTTCCGCCGGGCCGGATCGCACCCGGGGCAGGTGTTCACCCTCGAGGCGGCGGCCGCCCGGGCGGGGGTCGACGTGCCGCGGGCGGAGGCGTCGCTGGAGCGGCTCGTCGACGCGTTCCTCGTCGAGTCGCCCGGGCCCGAACGGTTCCACCTGCACGACCTGCTGCGCCTGTTCGCCACCGAGACCCTGACCGGCGACGAGCACGCGGACGCGTCGGAGCGGCTGCTGCGGTGGCTGGCGACCCGCCGGTCCGCGGCGGACCGCGCGAGCCTCCCCGCGGTGCTTGCCGAGGGGGTCGGCACCGGCCGGCACGACGCCGTCAGTGCGCTGGTCGACGTCGTACACCAGGAGATCATCGACCCGTTCGACCGGCTTGCCGTGTGGACCGCCGCCGCGGACGCCGCCGGTGACCCGGTGGCCCGGGCCCGGGCGCTGCGCTGGGTGTCGCACTCGTGGACGATCGCGGGAGAGGTGCAGCGGGCGCTGCCACCGGCCGACGAGGCCCTGGCGCTGGCCGCCGGCGACCAGTGGGAGACCGCGCAGGCCGTCCGCCGGCGCGGCGAGGCGCTGCGCGACCTGCACCGCTTCGCCGAGTCGGAGGCCGCGCTGCTGCAGGCGCTGGACCTGTTCGTCGAGCTGGGCCGCGTCGAGGAGGAGGTCGAGGTACGGACAGCGCTCGGCACCCTGTACAACAACTTCCGCCGCCACGACCTGAGCCTGCCGATGATGGAACGCGCCCGCGAGCTGCTTCCCCAGAACGGGCCGGACCAGGGCGAGTCGGTCCAGGGCGGCTGGGTGCGGCTGGCGCTCGGCCTCGCCTACCGGTTCGCCGGGCGCCGCGAGGAGGCCGACGCGATCACCGCCGAGGTTCCCGGCATCGCCGCCCGGGCCGGCGACGACTACCTCCTGGCGTACTACCACCAGGAGGTCGCGTGGGCCGCCGAGCAGAACGACCGCCTGGACGACGCCGAACGCCACTTCGAGCAGATGCGCGTCCTCGCCGAACGTGTCGGCAACGGCGCCGCGGTCGCCGGTGCGCTGCAGGGCTTCGCCCAGGTAGCCGAGCGCCGCGGGGAGCCGGACGTCGCGGTCGCCCGCTACCGGGAGGCCGCCGACCGTACCACCGCCTCGGTGACCGGATCCGCGAGGGCGAGGCACGGTTCAGGGCCGCCGCCGTCCTCAACACGCAGGGCCTGGTCGACGACGCTGTCGGCGAACGCGCCACCGCAGACGCCCTGATCGGCGACATCGACTTCCCGTGGGGCGAGGGCCTGCTGTCCCGCCTGCCGTGACCCGTTCTCAGCCGCCCGCGTGCCGTCCGCCTGCCGTGACCCTTTCTCAGCCGTCCGCGTGCCGTCCACCTGCCGTGACCCGGACTCAGCCGTCCGCGTGCCGTGTGACGGCGAACAGCGCCGCGCTCGCGAGGGGCGCTCAGCCGTCCGTGTGCTGTGTGACGGTGAACGGTGCCGCGCCCGCGAGGGCGACCGCCGCCCGGAACCCGTCCGGAGCGACGAGATCCGCGATCCGGAACGGCCCGTCGTGGTCGACCACCACCGGGGCGGGTCCGGCGACCGGCGTGGCCAGTCCACGGGTCAGCCGCGCGCCGGCCGCCTTGACGAGGGACTCCTTGCGGGCCCACAGCTCGGCGAAGCGTTCGTGCCCGTCGGCGCCCGTCACCAGGGCGGCCTCCGCGGGCGGGTAGAAGCGCCGGGCCATCGCGGCGCAGTCGAGGGCCGGCACGACCCGCTGCAGGTCGACCCCGACGGGGCGGCGCGGCGACACGGCGACCATGACGAGGTCGCCGGAGTGCGACAGGTTGACCTCGACGCCGGTGTACGGGCCACTCAGCGACGGCTTGCCGTTGGGGTTGTGGGACCAGCGCAGCTCGGACGGCGGGGCGTCCAGGACCGCGCCGACGAGACGGCGGGTGACGGCGTGCGCGACGATGAACCGGCGGCGGTCGATGGCGTGCACGATCGACGCGTGGCGGCGCCGCTCGTCGGGGTCCAGCAGCGCGAGCATGGCCGGCAGCGCCGACTCCGGCACCCGCGCGTCGGCCAGCCAGACGTCGACGGCGTCCACGATCGGGGCGGGTCAGACCGAGGCGAGGAAGCCGGCGAAGCGCCGCACGCCCTCGTCGACCTGCGCCGGTTCGAGGGCGCTGCACGACAGCCGGATCGCGTGGCTGCCGCCGTCGCCCAGGTAGAAGAAGCGCATCGGGGTCCACAGCACGCCGTGCTCGCGGGCCGAGACCTCCAGCAGCTCCTCGGTGGCGTCCACCGGCACGTCGACGACGACGAAGAAGCCGCCGCTCGGGCTGTTCCAGCGCACGGGCCCGCCGCTGAAGTGCCGCTCGAGCGCGGCGAGGAGGGTCCGCAGGTTCTGCCGGTAGAACTGGATCTTCGCCTGGTTGGCGCCGCGGAGGCTGAAGCCGCTGTCCAGCAGCATGCCGCCGACGACGGCCTGGGAGAGGGCGGAGGTGTTGACGGTGAGCATGCTCTTCACCGTCGACAGCTCCTCGGCGAGGACGGTGCGGCGCCCGGCGGCGTCGACGACCGGCTGGTCCGCGACGAGGAACCCGACCCGCACCCCCGGGAAGTACGACTTGGCGAACGAGCCGAGGTAGATGACCCGCTGGTCGGTGTCCAGCGACTTCAGCGTGGGCCGGGGCTCGTCGTCGAGGCCGAAGAGGCCGTAAGGGTCGTCCTCCAGGATCAGCAGGTCGGCCTCGCCGGCGACGTCGAGCAGCGCCCGGCGGGTCGCCACCGGCAGCGACACACCCGACGGGTTGGCGAAGTTCGGCACCAGGTACAGGGCCTTCGGGGTGCGGCCGCCGGCCCGTACCGCCGCGGCGACCTCACGAACCGTCGAAGGTCGCAGCCCGTCGGGCGACTCCGGCACCGGCACCACGTCGATGCCGAGGATCCGGGCGGCACCGGTGAAGCCGACGTAGCACGGCTCGGCGGCGAGCACGACGTCGCCGGGGCCCGCGCACAGGCCGCGCAGCGCGATGACCATCGCCTCCTGGCAGCCGGCGGTCACCATGACGGCCTCGTCCGGGACGCGGATGTCCTCGTCGACGTCGAGCATGCGGGCGATGAGACCACCGATGTGGCCGTTCGTCCGCCCGTACATGGTGAGCAGCACCCTGCTCTGCGCGTCGCTGATGCCGCTCTCGCGCAGGTGCGTCAGGTACGCCTGCAGGTGCTTGTCGACGTCGGCGGCGGAGTGGAACTCGTCGAACGGGCGGCCCGCGGCGAGCGAGATCGCGTCGGGGAACCGGCCGGCGACCTCGTTGAGGAAGTTCATCGAGGTGGACACCGGGTCGGAGACCGACACGTGCAACGCCTCGCGGGACAGCTCCACCATCTACAGTTCGCCTCCAGGTCGGGCCCGCAGCACCGACCGGTCCAGGTCGGCGAGGCGCGGGCGGCCGGCGAGCGCCATCGCGTGCGCCAGCTCATCGGTCGTCGTGCGCAGCAGTCCTTCGACCCCGTCGGCGCCGCCGGCCGCGAGGCCCCACAGCGGCGGCCGGCCGAGCAGCACCATGCGGGCGCCGAGCGCGAGCGCGACGAGCGCGTCGGTGCCGCGGCGGACCCCGCCGTCGAACAGCACCGGGATGGCGCCGGCGACCGCGTCGACGACCTCGGGCAGCGCCTCGAGGCTGGCGACGGCGCCGTCGAGCTGGCGGCCGCCGTGGTTGGACACCACGACCCCGTCCGCGCCGTGCTCGACGGCCAGGGCCGCGTCCTCCGCGGTCAGGATGCCCTTGAGCACGATCGGCAGCCTGGTCTGCGACCGCAGCCAGGCCAGGTCGGCCCAGGTGACGGCGGCGTCGAAGGACTGGGCGGCGTGGTCGGCGATCGCGGAGTGGCCGACGTCGCTGTGGTGGGTGAGCGCCATGACCGCCGCGTCGATGTTGACGGCGGCGACGTCACCGCCGATCGCGAACCCGTTGCGCATGTCGCGCCAGCGCCGGCCGATGCGGGGCGCGTCGACGGTGAGCACCAGCGCCGTGTAGCCGGCGTCCTCGGCCCGCCGGATCAGCCCCGTCATCACCTCGCGGCGGCGGAACCAGTACAGGTGCAGCCACAGCCGACCGTCGGACGCCGCCGCGATGTCCTCGAGGGACCTGCTGGCGAAGACGCTCACCACGAACAGCGCGCCCACGGCGCTCGCACCCCGCGCGGTGGCGACCTCGCCCTCGGGGTTGACGAGCCGGTGATACGCGGTGGGCCCGACGCCGATCGGGGTCCGGTAGCCCGCGCCGAACACCGACACAGCGGTGTCGACTGTGGACACGTCGGTCATGACCCGGGGGCGCAGCCGCAGCCGGTCGAACGCGCCGACGTTGGCGCGCAGGGTGCGCTCGGACTCGGCGCCGCCCTCGATGAAGTCCCACACGTCCGCGTCGACGAGCTCCCGGGCGAGGTGCTGATAGTCGGAGGCGGTCAACACCGGCCCGGTCTTCGATCGTGTCACCGGCGCTCCATAGGCGGTAGCCTATCGGAACCACGCCACGACCGACAGGAGCCGAAAGGCTTGCATGGGCACCGACAGCATGCTGACCGCCGAAGTCTCCGACCCGTTCTGCCTCGCCGCCGGGGAGGCCACCGCGCTCCTCGCGGGGCACCCATGGCACCGGTTCGCGATCCTCGGTGACAGCGTCGCGGAGGGCCTCATCGACCCCGTCGACGGCTACCATCCCCTCGCGTTCCCCGACCGGGTGCGGGCGGAGCTGCTGCACGAGCGCCCCGGCCTCGCGTCCGTGAACCTCGGCCGGCGCAACCTGCGCGCCGCCGAGGTCCTCGACACCCAGCTCGCCCCGGCGCTGGAGTTCCGGCCGGACCTGGCGCTGGTCATCTGCGGCGCCAACGACGCGATGCGCCCCGGCTACGAGCAGCGCGCCGACGCCGTCGACGCGACGCTGACCGCGATCGTCCGCCCGCTGCAGGACGCCGGCGCCCAGGTCATGACCGTGTCGTTGTTCGTGATGCCGCAGTACCCGTCGATGCCGGCGTGGCTCGGCCCCGCGTTCTCCCGCAGGATGACGCTGCTCGGCCGCCGCACCGCCGCGCTCGCCGCGACGCTCGGCACCATCCACGTCGACCTCGCCACGCACCCGGCGATCGCCCTCGGTGAGGTCCTCACCGGTGCGGACGGGTTGCACGGCAACGGTCGCAGCCACGCCATCGCCGCGGCGGAGATGATCCGCCGCCTGTCCCGTGAGATCCAGGGAGCGTAGAGATGCCACTCGACCCGCAGCTGCAGGCGATGCGTGACCGGCGCGAGCGCGACGGCGCCACACCGCTGTACAAGATGACCCTCGAGGACGCGCGCGCCGACGACCTCGCGTCCATCAAGGCCGGCGGCGGCGACCCCGAGCCCGTCCACGAGGTGACCGACCACTGGATCGACGGGCCCGGCGGCCGGATGCAGGTCCGCGTGTACCGGCCGTCCGCCGACCGCCCGTTGCCCGTCCTGATGTACTTCTACGGCGGCGGCTGGGTCCTCGGCACGATCGACACCGCCGACGGGATCAGCCGCACCCTGGCCAACAGCGCCGGCTGCCTGGTCGTGGTCCCCGAATACCGGCTCGCGCCCGAGCACCCGTTCCCGGCGGCGATCGAGGACTGCTGGGCCGCCGTGCAGTGGGTCGCCGGCAACGCCGAGACGCTCGGCGCGGACCCGGCCCGGATCGCGGTCGGCGGCGACAGCGCCGGCGGCAACCTGGCCGCGGCGGCGACCCTCATCGCGCAGGAGGCCGGCGACCTCACCCTCGCCGGCCAGCTGCTCGTCTACCCGAACACCGACCAGCTCGCCGACGACGACTCCATGCGGGACAACGCCGACCCGTACCAGTTCAACCACCACTCGGTCGCCTGGTACCGCAAGCACTACCTCATCGACCCCGACGACGCCGAGAACCCGCTCGCGTCGCCGCTGCGGGCCGAGACGCTGAAGGGCCTGCCGCCCGCGCTCGTCATCACCGCCGAGTTCGACCCCCTGCGCGACCAGGGCGAACGCTACGCGAAGCGGCTCGCCGACGACGCGGTCCCCGTCACGCTCGCCCGCTACGACGGCATGTCCCACGGCTTCTTCACGATGGCCGGCGTCGTCGACGGCGCCCGCGTCGCGCTGGCCCAGGCCGCCGCGCAGCTGAGGGCGTGGTTCGGATCCTGACGACCCTGTCCCGCAACGTCACCGGCGTCTGGGGAGCCGCGGGCGAGCGCTGGCTCGCCGGCCTGCCCGCCCTGCTCGACGGCCTCGCCGCCGACTGGGACCTCGTCCTCGAAGCCCCCTACGACCTCACGTTCCATTACGTCGCGCCGGTACGGCGGGCCGACGGCACACCCGCGGTCCTGAAGGCCGGGTTCGAGCTGGAGGTCGAGGCGGCCGCCCTGGGGGCGTTCGACGGCCGGGGCGCCGCCCGGCTGCTGCGGTCCGACGTGCGCCGGGGCGCCCTGCTGCTGGAGCAGGTGACCCCCGGCCACCGCCTCCGCGACCTGGTCCCCGCCGACGACCCCGCGGCGACGGCCGTCCTCGCGGACCTGATGCGGCAGCTGCACGTCCCGCCGCCGGCGTCGCACGGCCTGCCGCCGGCGCTGTCGCAGGTGGGTGCCCTGGACCGGCACCGCGGCCCGGTCCCCGCCGACCTCGTCTCGCAGGCCGCGACCCTCATGCGCTCCCTGTGCGCGTCGGCGTCCCGGGAGGCGGTCCTGCACGGCGACCTGCACCACGACAACGTCCTCGCCGGCACCCGCGCCCCCTGGCTGGCGATCGACCCGCACGGCCTGGTCGGCGACCCCGGCTACGAGGTCGGCTCGATCCTGTTCAACCCGCACCCCGACGACCGCGACCCGGCCCTGACCGCCCTCGTCCCGGCCCGCCTGCGCCAGCTGTCGGCGGCGCTCGGCGAACCCGAGGACCGCCTGGCCGAGTGGGGCTTCGTCAAGGCCGTCCTGTCCTCGGTCTGGACCGCCGACACGGGCGGCCAGCTGTCCCGCGCCCTCGACGTCGCCCACCTCCTGCGCCCCACCTGACCTGCGCTTTGGCCCGCAGACCCAGCGGCCGGGTACGATGCGTCATCGACTGGTGACGACCTTAGTGATCAATTAGGTAGCCTCAGGTACGGTGGAGTGAAGCGGTCAGCCCGACACCAGGACCCGCCTGTCGAGCCCTGTACGGACCGACCCGACGACGACGCCTGCCCCGAACCTCAGCTGCCGCCAGCGTCCGCGCCCGCGTGGTGCACCAACCGGCGGTCGCGTGTGCGACGCACCAACCCGCGGTCGCGTCCGCGTGGCGCACCCGGCCGCGCGTGTGTGGCGCGCGTGGTGCGACGACACGGTGCCGCGCTCCTGCGTGGCGTGCGTCCCTGGCCGGCAGCGGCCGTTGCCTGGGTGGCGGGCGGGGTCGGTCGGAAACGGCGAGCCGCTCAGCCGGAGGTCGCCCTCCGAAGGCCGCTGCCGCACGCAGGTCCGAAGGCCGCCGCCGCACGCAGGTTCAGAGCCGAAAGGTCGCCGCGCAGGTTCAGCCGAAGGTCGCCGCGCAGGTTCAGCCGAAGGTCGCCGCGCAGGTTCAGCCGAAGGTCGCCGCGCACAGGTAGTGCAGGGTGGGGTCGTGGTCGGCGACCGCGATCCGGCCGGCCGTCGCCAGGTCGAGCCCCGCCAGGGCCTCCCACACGCCGGTCATCGGTTGGGCGGGGTCGGCGAGGACGACCCGGTCGGCCTTCACGTCGTCGGCGAGCGCCGCCAGGCCGCCGCCGAGGATCACGGTCGTCGCGGACAGGCCGTCGAGCACGCTCAGCGAGGGCGCCGCGTCGGGCAGGGTGGTGACCGTCGTGAGCGGGGCGGGGGAGGCGGCCGACAGGTGCAGGGCGATGCCCGCGTGGGCGGCGGGCAGCGACAGCGGCACGCCGGGGTCGTAGGGCAGGTCGGCCTGCTCGACGGCGATGAGCAGCGCCCGGGGGTGGGTGGCGGCGTACGTCCGCATCAGCGACAGCGCGGTGAAGGCCGCCGCGCGGCCCTGGTCCGAGACGGCGAAGGACATCGGTTTGCCGGGGCACACGTGGGTCAGGTAGGTGCTGACGGCGCGGCCGGGGGAGACGTCCGGCACGTCGTAGGCGAGCACCAGCAGGTCGACCGGCGAGGACGGCAGCAGCTCGACGGCCATCTCGCCGTAGGACTGGGCGGCCGACGAGTCGCGGGCCACGGTGAGGTCGTACGGGGCGAGCAGGTCGGTCAGGTACGTCGACAGCCGGGCGGCATGCCCGGGGTCGGCGGCGAGCGCGGCCGGCGACGGGTACCGGCGCGACACCGCGCGCCGGAGACCCCAGCGGTCGTCGTGGAGAGCGGGCATGCTCACTCTTCCGGCAGCAGGTTTCCGGCGACGTAGTCGGCGAGGCTGCCGACCGTCTCGAAGTTGTCGCGGCCCATGTCCTCGACGCTGATCTCGCGCTCCAGCTTGTCCTCCAGCTCGAGGACCAGCTCCAGGCCGGTGGTGGAGCTCATGCCCAGGTCGTCCATGAGCGTGGTGGTCTCCGACGCGCCGGTGACCTCCCGCTTCAGCACGCGGGGCAGCAGCTCGCAGATCGTGTCGACGACCTGCTGGCGCAGGTCAGGGTCGATGGTCGTGGTGTCGCTCATGACAAACCCCTTCAAAGAAAGCCGAAAGAAGGCCAGAACCTAGTGCGTGAAGACCATTGCGGAGAAGGTCGCGCCGCGGCCGGCGCCCGCGGCGGCGATGACGTAGTGGTCGCCGGGGCGCAGCAGCGAGCGCTGCACGGCTGTGCGGTGGTTGAGGAACGCGTCGGCGCAGAAGACGTGACCGTAGTCGGCGACGTGGTCGAGCAGCACCTGGTCGAGCGGGTAGCCGATCCGCTTGCACACCCGCTGCCAGGCCACCACGTTCACGTTGTGCGGCAGGATCAGCGCGATGTCCGACAGGGTCAGGCCCGCCCGCTCGACGGCGGACGTCACGGCGGCGCCCAGCGCGTCGTGGTAGATCCGCTGGAACTCGCCCGCGACCTCCTCCAGCTCGCCGTCGAACTCGCCGCGCAGGTCCGCCACGTAGGACAGCTGCCGGTCCCGAGGGCCGGCGGCGGAGACCAGGCAGGCCGCCGCCCCTTCGCCGAACATCGACGTCTCCGGCACGAACCGCGCCTCCCCGGTGAAGGCCTTCTCCCCGGTGAGGACGAGCGCGAGCGCGGACGGGTCGGCCGATGCGAGCAGCCGCCCGGCGAGGTCGACGGCGAGCAGCCCGGAGGCGCACGCGTGGTGCCCGACGGCGAAGGCGGTGGCGTGCTGGAGCCCGAACGTCCGGCACACCTCGTGCAGCGGGTTGAACGGGTAGGGCGCCACGCCGGGGAACGTCCGCGCGTATAGCACGTACCGGATCCGCGCCGTCTGCTCGGTGGTGAGCCGCAGGTCGGCGACCGCCAGGCCGAGCAGCTCGGTGAGGGACAGGTCCGGCGCCTGCGCGGCGGAGCCGAGCTTGTGGTAGCGGCGGAACACCCGCAGCTGCATGGGCGTGAGCTCGAACTCGTCGGCGAGCGACTCGATCGGCACGCGGTCCGGGGGCACATAGGTGCCGATGGCGGCGAGAGCGGTCACGGCGTCTCCGTTCCGGCGAAGGTTTCCAGTGCCGTCAGCGCCTCTTGTACGGCGAGCGCCTCGACCGCCCTGGCGAGTGCCTCCACGCGGGCCGGCGGCGTCCGCCACGTGTCGGTGAACCAGGTCAGCTGGAACTCGCCGGGTGCGTCGTCCACGTCGATGTTCAGCGGGTCGTAGGGGTCGTCCTGCGCGACGGTCCAGGTGAACACGCCCGGTGCGGCGTCGCGGACCTGCTCGGCGGTGGGCACGGAGCCGGGGAACATCTGCCTGCTGATGGTCCGCCGGTCGTTGAACCAGACGCCCGCGTCGAGGTCGACGTCCAGCGTCGCGGCCAGCGCCGCGACCGCCGCCGGGTCGTGGTAGGCCCACTTGTAGGCCAGCATCGCCGCGATCCCCGTCCTGCGCATGGCCTCCTCGTATGGCAGCCCGGCGACGTCGGCGACGCAGATGCCGTGCTGCGCCACCATCGCCACGACGTCGCCGAGACCGCGGCGGAACCGGTTGTCCACCATGGGCCGGATGATCGCGGGCCGCCCGTCACCGGCCTGGGCGGTGACGGCGAGCGCCAGGAACGTCATGAGGACCTGCGACGTGTCGATGTCGAAGACGACGGACACCGCGTGGGTCGCCCGGTACAGGGCCGTCGAGACGAACGTGCCCCGGTGGAAGCGCGGCCCGGGCCGGGAATCCAGCGGCACCACCGGTGGCAGCTGCCGCAGCATCTTGTCCCAGTGCCGCAGCGCCTTCTCCGACTGTTTCCGCCCTTCCGGCGACGCCTGCCAGTGCGCCTGGGCGAGCGGCTGCAGGCCGCTGGTCGGGCCGGGCGGGTCGGTGCGCCGGGCGGCGACCTCGCGGAGCATGAGCAGGCCGCCGAACCCGTCGGTGACCAGGTGGCAGGTGACCGTCGACAGGTAGGCGGGCACGCCGTCCACGCGCACGACGCCCATCCGCACCGGCCACTCCTCGACGAAGTCGTAGGGCCGCGCCCGGTACTGCGCGTCGACCGACGCCGTGAACGCGGCCGGGTCGGCGCCCGGCGGCACGTCGAACACGTCCAGCCCGATCGTGCCCCACCCGGCCACCGCCTGCAGCGGGGCGCCGTCGTCGGTGAAGCGCAGCCGGGTGCGGAACGTCGGGTACCGCCGCATCGCCCAGCGCAGGTCGTCGGCGAGGTCCTCGACGGTCGCCCCGTCGGGCACCGGGGCCCAGCCGCCGATGGGCAGCCAGGAGCGCTGGCGGACCATGTCCTGCCAGATCCCGAGCTGCCCCCACGACAGCGGGCCGGTCCCGGCCCCCTCACCGTCGAACCGCACCGGGATCCGGGTGGTCGCGACCAGCGGTGGGGCCGGCAGGAACGTGTCAGGCATTCGCCAGCTCGGCGAGATGCCGCTGCCGCATCAGGAACTTGCGGACCTTGCCGGTGGGGCCGGTGACGATGTTCTCGTCGGGGAACACGACGACCTTCCGCAGCGTCGCCGCCGCGGCCGGGGTGAGCGCGGCGGTCACGGCGGCGGTGTGGTCGGTCGTCGGGTCGGCGCTCTCGTGCAGCGACAGCAGCACGTCGGACACGACGCCGGCGCCGGTCTTGAACGACACGATGGTGCAGTCGCGCACGTCGGGCACCGCGCGCAGGATCTGCTCCTCCGACATGGCGGTGTAGAGCCAGTTGCCGCCGCCGAGGTCGACGGAGTCGACGGCCCGGTCGACGTGGTAGTAGTAGCCCTCCGCGTCGCGGAACATCAGGTCGCCGGTGAGGTAGTAGCCGTTGAGCCGGTGCTTGTACGTGTTGGCGTGGTCGTTCCAGTAGCCGGGGGCGAGCGTCGGGGACTTGAGGCCGAAGTGGCCGACCTGCCCGACCGGCACCTCCTCGCCGGTCGTGGTGTCCAGCAGCGCCACGTCGGCGAAGACGTGCGGCACGCCGACGCACCGGCCGTAGCGCTCGGTGTCGGGGCTGTGGGTGATGTGGAACGCGGAGTGCCCCATCTCGGTCGAGCCGAGCCCGTCGACGAAGCTGGAGCCCTTGACCCGCTGGACGACCGGGCGGCCCTCGGCGGAGCGGGTGACGGTGTTGTGGCTGCCGACGTTCACGAGGTTGCGGATGTGCGGCTCGTGCGCGCAGTCGCCGGTGTTGAACCACAGCGACACCGAGTCCATCTCGTGCTGGGTCAGGTCGAAGCGGGCGAGCTCCGACCAGGTGACCGCGAAGCCGAAGACGCCGGTCGGCTTCCACCGCTCGATCGCGTCCAGCACCGCGCCGCCGTCGCTCTGCTGCGACAGGAACAGCAGGTCCGACCGGTTGCTCAGGGCGTGGTTGATGGTCATGATGCCGGCCGCGTGCGGGGCTGGCAGGGCACTGAGGATCCGCTCGGTGCCCTGGGCCCTCGGGCCGCTCAGCCGGATCTTGCGGGTGGCGTGGAACAGGCTGGCGTGCGAGTGCACGACGGCGGTCGGCATGCGGGTGGTGCCGGAGGAATGGGTGATGGCGATCGGGTCGTCGGCGTGGTGCCGGAACGGCGCGGGCGCCTGCGCCGGGTCGCCGGTGCCGGTGTCGGCGGCGTCGATGACGGGGATGCCGACGTCGGCGCCGGCGAGCCGCTCGAGGTGGGCGGCGTCGGTGACGAGCGCGGTCGCGCGCAGTTTGGCGATGTACTGGACGGCGATGTCACCGGCGATGTTCGGGTTCATCAGCGCGGGGATCGCGCCGAGCCAGACCAGGCCCATCCAGTTGAGGAAGCAGTCGGCGCTGCTGGTCACGTAGACGGCGACGGGGTCGCGCCGGGTGATGCCGTTGGCCTGGAACCAGGCGGCCCTGGCCGCGGCGCGGTCGCGCAGCTCGCCGAGGGTGAGGCCCTGCCAGGCGGGGAAGCCGTCGACGTCGACGTCGAACGCGATGCCCGGCCCGTCCAGCGCCGCGCCGTGCTCGATGAGCTTGTGCAGCACGTTGCCGGCACCGACGTCGGGGTCGGCGGCGAGCGCCGCCCGGATGCTCGTGGACGCCATGGGGTCTACTCCTCGGTCTGCGTGGGGAACGAAAGCTTCGCCACCTGCTCGACGGCGGTGCGGATCTGCGCGCGGGTCGGCTGCAGCGCCAGGTCCAGCTCCCGGGCGAACGGCAGCACCGCGCCGTCGGGTCGGGTGATCCGTTTCGGTGGCGCGATGAGGCGCATCTGCTCCGCGGCGGTCGCCAGGATCTCCCCGCCGATGCCGCAGGAGCGGTTGGAGTCGTCGACGACGACGAGCCGGCCGGTGCGCTCCAGCGACGCGGCGAGCCCGGCCCAGTCGAACGGGTGCAGCGTCCGCGGGTCGAACACCTCCACCGACACGGTCCCGGCGAGCTCCTCGGCGACGGCGAGCGCGTCGTGCACGAGGTGGCCGACCGCGACGACCGTCACGTCGTCGCCGGTGCGGTGGACGCGGCCGACGCCGAGCGGCACCGGCGCGAGGGTGGCGAAGTCGACGTCGTCGCGGACCCCGATCGCGCCGGCGGGGGCGAACATGATGACGGGGTCGTCGTCGCGGATCGCGGTCAGCAGCAGGCCGTAGGCGTCGGCGGGGGTCGCCGGCACGACCGTCTTCACGCCGACGTGGGCGAAGAGGCTGTACGGGTGGTCGGAGTGCTGCCCGGCCCAGCCGCCGCGGGAGCCGGAGCTCGGCAGCAGGTAGGTGACCGGGACGTTGATCTGCCCGCCGGTCATCAGCGAGAACTTGTGGGCCTGGTTGGCGATCTGCTCGAACGCGAGGAACAGCAGCGCCGGGATCTGGAACTCGATCACGGGGCGCTGGCCGGCCATCGCGGCGCCGGTCGCGAAGCTGGTGAACCCCTGCTCCGAGATCGGCATGTCGACGACCCGTTCGGGGCCGAACTTCTTGAGCAGGCCGGTGGTGACGTTGCTGACCGCGACGCCGACGTCCTCGCCGAACACGACCACGCTCGGGTCGGCGGCCATTTCGGTCGTCAGCGCCCGGTTCAGCGCCTTCAGGTACGACAGGTTCGGCATCAGGAGACCCCCGCCCTGGCCCGCAGGCCGTCCGCGTACAGGTGGTCGAGCGCGCCGGCCGGGTCCGGCAGCGGGCTGTCGACGGCGAACCGGACCGCCTCGTCGAGCAGCGCCTCGATCTCCGCGTCGATCCGGTCCCGGTCCGCTTCCGGGATGCGGGAGCCCTGCAGCGCCACCGGGTCGCGCTGGACACCGAGCGCGACCTCGTCGTCGGTGCGGTACCGCGGCCGCGCCGCGTGCTCCCAGGTGTGGTGGGCGTCGAAGCGGTAGGCGACGCACTCGATGAACGAGGGGCCGCCGCCGGCGCGGGCCCGCTCGACGGCCTCGGTGGCCGCGGCGAGCACCGCCTCCGGGTCGCTGCCGTCCACTGTGGACGCCGGGATGCCGAACGCCTCGGCCCGGCCGGTGATCGAGCCGGCCACCGCCTGCTCGACCCGGGTGGTGGTGGCGAAGCCGTTGTTCTCGCAGACGAGCACCACCGGCACCTTCCACAGCGACGCGAGGTTCATCGTCTCCAGCACGACGCCCTGGCTGACCGCGCCGTCGCCGAAGTAGGTGACGGCGACGAGGTCCTTGCCGGCCCGCCGCGCCGCCCACGCCGCGCCCGTCGCGATCGGCACGGCGGCGCCGACGATCGCGTTGGCGCCGAGGATGCCGAGACCGAAGTCGGCGGCGTGCATGGAGCCGCCCCGGCCGGCGTTGAGGCCGGTCGCCCGGCCCGCCAGCTCGGCCAGGGTCCGGGCCGGGTCGGCGCCCTTGGCCAGGACGTGCCCGTGGCCGCGGTGCGTGCTGGTGATGACGTCGCCGGGGCGCAGCGCGGCGCAGGTGCCGGCCGCGATCGCCTCCTGCCCGATGTACGGGTGGATCCCCCCGACGATCGTGCCGTCCCGGACGAGCTCGATCGCGCGTTCCTCGAACCGTCGGATGAGGCGGACCGTCCGGTACAGCCCGGCGGCGTCAGTCACGTGGTACTCCTTCAGAACAGAGAGCCGCGGACTAGGCCGCGAGGACCTTCTCGTCGATCTTGGCGAGGATGCCGCTCCAGAGCTTGGCGCGGGCGACGAGGGCGAGGTTGATCGTCTCCACGCACTCGTTCCACTTGTTCTCGTCGTCGCCGCAGAGGTCGGTGACCATCTGCATGGCCATCGGCGTGTGGAACTCGCCGTCGACCTCGATGTGCCGCTCCAGGTAGTCGACGAACGTGCCGAGCTGCCCGCCCTGCTCGTTGACCTTCACGACCTGCTGGAACATGTCGGGGATCAGGTCCTCGCGGCCGAACGCGAACGCCGCCGCCTGGCAGTGGATCGGCGCGGTGTCGATGAGGTGCCAGGTGAGCCCGACGAACTCCGCCGACGCCTCGGGCACGCCCGCGGCCGCCATCGCCGCCGGCACCGGGGTCTTGTCCCGCAGCAGCTGGATGAAGGTGTCGATGACGGTCGTGTCGGCGCCGGCCTCCTGCATGCCGAGCAGGTACAGCTCGAAGTGGCTGATGAAGCCGCCGCGCAGCTCGTCGCTCTCCTCGACCAGGACGATGTCGTTGATGAGCCGCCGGCTGCCGGTCGGCCCGGTCGGGATCCACGGGACCTCGACGCAGGTGAGGTTGCGCTGCAGCGACTTCAGCAGCGACATGAAGTCCCACACGGCGAAGACGTGGTGCTCCAGGAACGTCTGGATCGCCGGCAGGCTGTCCAGGCGGGCGTAGATGGGGTGGGTGACGACGTCGGTCCGGGCGTCGGCGATCAGCGCCTCGAGCCGGTCGATGCCGGGGTGCCGCTGACCCCAGTCGTATCGGGACATGTGAGCCTCCTGAAGGTGTGTGTTAGGCCGTACGCCACAGCACGGGGCAGTACTCGGGGTCGGAGTAGTCGGGACGGCCGTCCTCGGTCCGTCGCACCAGCACGTCGTGGTTGTAGGCCACGAGATCCCCCGTGCTGAGCTGGAACGGGCGGAACGCGTTGGCGCCGTCCTGCAGGTGGAAGGAGATCGCCCGCCGCGGCCGGTCGCTGCGGTTGGCGCCGCTGCCGTGGTACGTGCGGCAGTGGTGGAAGCTCATGTGACCCTTGGGGATGATCATCGGGACCTTGGTGACCGTGGCGTTGTTGTACGCGGCGTTGTCCGAGAGCATCACCTCCAGGTCGTCGTTGTCGCGCTCGGCGAAGTGCCGGGTGGTGGTGTCGTCGGCGCCGATCTCCTCCCAGCGGTGGGAGCCGTCGACCATCGTGATGGTCCCCATCTCCTCGTCGCAGTCGTGGAAGGGGATGAACGCGGTGAGCATGTTCTCCGACGTGCACGAGGCCCAGTAGTGCCGGTCGAAGTGCCACGGCACGACGTTGCTGGGCTCGCCCGCGATCGGTGGCTTGTAGATCAGCGTCGACTGGAAGACGCGGATCTCGTCGGCCTTCGCCAGCCGCGCGGCGACCGCGCCGAGCAGCGGCTTGCGCAGGATCCGCGCGAGCGCGTCGCTCTCGTAGTGCACATAGTCGTTGTGCCGTTGCACGTCGCCCTTGGACGGTTCCCAATAGGCGAGGCGCGGCGGCCGGGTCGGTAACGAACGGGACCGCTCACCGGCGTAGTACCGCTCGCTCGCCGCGACGAGCTCGTCGACCTCGTCGTCGGTGAAGATCTTCTTGGACAGGTACCAGCCGTGCTGGGCGTAGTGCTCGACGTCGTCGTCCGACGGCAGCAGCGCGAGCTCGTCGTCGGTCAGCGCGAACGTCTGCGTGGGTGAGATGGTCAAGGTCTATGTCCTTTCAGGAGTAGGACTGGGGGAGGGGTCAGCTGCGCAGGCCGTCTGTAGTGTCGCGCACCGCGGCCAGCTCGCGCTCCTTGGCCGCGTACAGCGCGGGGATGTTGCTGGTGCCGAACGTCCGGGCGCCGTGCCGGTCGATGAGCTCGAGGAAGTAGGTGCGGCGGATGTGCGTCGACTTGGCGAAGATCTGGTACATCTGCCCCCAGTGGTCCCGGTCGACGAGGATGCCGAGCGGCCGCAGCTGGTCCACGGGCACGTCGACGGCGCCGAGGCGGGACTCGAGCACGTCGTAGTAGCTCGCCGGCGTCTGCGCGAACTCGACGCCCTTCGCGCTGTACGCGCGCACCGCGTGCACGATGTCGTTGGTGCTGTAGGCGATGTGCTGCACGCCGGCGCCCTCGTGCCACGACAGGAAGTCGTCGATCTGGCCGGCGCGGCGGCTCAGGTCCGGCTGGATCAGCGTGAACGTGACGCCGCCCGACGGGCTCTGCACCACCTTCGACTGCATGCCCTGCTCGCCGACCTCGATGTACTCCTGGAAGATCATGGTGAAGCCGAAGACGCGCTCGTAGTACTGGACCGTCTCGTCGAGCTCGCCGGCCTGCAGGCAGATCGCGGCGTGGTCGATGGTGTACAGCAGGTCCTCGTCCGTCGGCGCCGAGGGCGCGCCGGTCATGTCGATCGCCCCGGGCAGGAAGGCGCCGTCGCCGGGGGTGCGCTGCACCAGCCGGTGCGTCACGTCGCCGAAGCCGGACACCTCCGCGGTCACGACCGTCGAACCGTCCTGCTCGAGCCGCTGCGGCGGCTGGATCGGGGTGGCGCCGGCGGCGACCGCCTCGGCGAACGCCGTCTCCACGTCGGCGCAGCCGAACGCGATCACGGCGACACCGTCGCCGTGGCGGGCCACGTACCGGCTAGCCCGGTGCCCGCCGCTGAGGCCGGAGGTGAGCAGGATCCGGATGTCGCGCTGCCCCAGCAGCACGCTGCGCTGACCCGTGAGGCCGGTTTCGGGGCCGCCGTGGCCGTAGACGTGGAAGCCGTACGTCTCGCACAGCTGGTGCGCCGCCTGGCGCGCGTCGCCGACGAACATCTCGATGTGGTCGGTGTCGAGGATCTGCATGGCCTGCTTCCCTTTCGGGTTCTGATCGGTCGTTCCCAGGGGTCTGTGACGCGCTGGCGTCACGCCGTGCGTGTCCAGGCGGACTCCGGCCGGCCGAAGATGAGGCTCACGTTGTGGCCACCGAAGCCGAAGGAGTTGGACAGGACATGGGTCACCTGCGCGGGGCGGGGTTCGCGGAGGTGGTCCAGGTCGCAGGCGGGATCCGGCTCGTCCAGGTTGTGCGTCGGCGGGAGCAGCCCGCGGAGCATGGCGTGGACCGACACCGCGGCCTCCACCACCCCGGAGGCGCCGAGCATGTGGCCGGTCACGCCCTTCGTCGAGCTGACCGGCGGGGCATCGGCACCGAAGACCGCGCGGATCGCGGTCGACTCGGCCACGTCGCCGAGCTTGGTGCTGGTGCCGTGCGCGTTGACGTAGCCGACGTCCCCGGGCGAGATCCCGGCGTCGGCGACGGCCCGGCTCATGCAGGCGGCGGCGGCCGACCCGTCGGGGCGCGGGGTGGTGGGGTGGTGCGCGTCGTTGGTGGCGCCCCAGCCGACGATGTCGGCGTACCGGCGGGCCCGGCGCGCCTCGGCGTGCTCGGCGCGTTCGACGACGAAGACCCCGGCGCCCTCGCCGAGGACGAGCCCGTTGCGCCGCCGGTCGAACGGGCGGCTCGCGGCGGTCGGGTCGTCCCAGCCCCGGGCGAGCGCCCGGGCGTTGCCGAACGTGTCGGCGAGGGTCGGGAAGAGCGGCGCCTCGCTGCAGCCGGCGACGACGACGTCGGCCTCGCCGGCGCGCAGCAGCCGCACCGCCTCGCCGATCGACTGGGCGCCGGCGGCGCACGCGGTGCCGATGGATGAGCTGTACCCCTGGATGCCGTGGCGCATCGCGACCCGGGCCGCGCCCATGTTCGGCAGCATCCCGGGCAGCAGGTAGGGGCTGACGCCGAGGCGGCCCTTCTGCGAGCGCAGCACCGCCTGCGCGTCGAGGGTCGCCAGGCCGCCGGTGCCGGACAGGATGATGGCGATCCGGAACGGGTCGACGTCGCGCCCCACCTCGATGCCGGCGTCCGCCAGTGCCCGCTCGGCGGCGACCATCGCCATGATGATGTACCGGTCGACGACGCGTGTCTCCGGCGCCGGCAGGACCGACGTCGGGTCGATCGGCGGCGAGAACGCGGCGACGTCGGCGGACCCTGCCAGTGGGTGGTCGGCGGGGGGCCGCACGAGCCCGGACCGCCCCTCGCACATCGCGTCGAAGACCTCGGCACCCGTGCCGCCGACGGGGGTGACGAGCCCGATCCCGGTCACCGCGACGGATCTGCTCATGCTGTACCCCTTTCGACCACGACGACCGCGGACGCGGTGTCGTGGCTGGTTCCGGTGATGGCCTCGGGCACGGTGGCCTGTTCGAGGAGGACGACGAGGACCTCGCCGGCGTCGCCGTCGGCGAGCAGCAGCCGGGCCACGTCCAGCCCGGCGTCGGTGCTGTCGACGCACACGACCGGGCCGGTCAGGCCCCACTTCGCGGCGACGTGCCCGGCGACGGCGTTGGGCACCGACTGGAAGAAGAACAGCGGCCCGATCCGGCCGCCGGCGTCGACCGCGCCCGCGACGTGGGCCGCGCTGGCCGCGTCGCCGGTCGAGGTGACGAGCACGATCGCCGTCACCGCCGGTGGAGCGCTCTCCGCACGGCGCTGCAGGCAGCGGCCGGCGGTGGCGGCGACCAGCGGGTTGAACGACGAGTGGACGAACCCGGCGAGCTTCGGCAGCTCCTCGTCGCCCGGCTCCGGCCAGTCGGCGGCGGCGACGACGTCCAGCCCGGCGCGGGTGGCCAGGGCGGTCAGCGGCGGGATCTCCTCGACGAACAGCTCCGCCGTACCGAGCCCCTGCTCGTGCGCCGCCGGATCCAGGATCAGGTCGCTCATGCCGATCCCACCAGGAGCGCGGTGTTGGCGCCGCCGAACGCGGCGTTCAGCGACAGGGCGTAGGACGGGGTCGCTGCGGTGAACCCGTCGAGGACCAGGTTCAGCGGGCAGTGCTCGTCGGCGGCGAGGAATCCCGCGTTGACCGGCAGCCGGCCGGTGCGCAGCGCGTGCAGGGTGACGATCAGCTCGAGGACCCCGGAGGCCTCGAGGGCCTGGCCGTGCAGCGACTTCGTCGAGGAGACCGGCACGGTCGCGGCGTGCTCGCCGAGCGCGGTGCGCAGCGCCGTGGCCTCCGCGGCGTCGCTCTGCGCGGTGCCCGAGCCGTGCGCGTTGACGTAGCCGAGGTCGCCCGCGCCGATCCCGGCCCGCTGCAGCGCGGCGGTGATCGCACGGGCGAGCCCGTGGCCCTCCGGGTGCGGCTGGCATGGGTGGTACGCGTCGCCGGCCCGTCCCCAGCCGGCGAGGCGGGCGAGCGCCGGCACGCCACGCTCGCGGGCCGCCGTGGCGGACTCCACGACGACCGCGCCGGCACCGTCGCCGAGCAGCAGGCCCCGGCGCCCGTCGCTGAACGGGCGGACCTGTCCGTCAGTGGACAGTGCACGGCCCGCGTCGAAGAGGGAGAACTGATCGGCGTCCACGAGGTACCCACCGGCCACCACGATGCGGTCGAGCTCGCCGCGGGCGATCGCCGCCGCCGCGTCCGCGACCGCCGTGCTCGCCGCGACGCACGCCGAGGTGTACGCCCGGATCCCCGCTCCCAGCGGCAGGTCCCCGGCCAGCCCGGTGCCGCCGGCGAGCGCGGCGGTGAACGCGGTGCTGCTGTGCCGGCGGCGGTCTGCCTCGGCCACCCTGGCGAGGGCCGGATCGCCGTGCAGGGCGAGGAAGAGCGGTGCGCCCGCCCGCTCGGCCGTGCTGAGCTTGGCCTCGTCACAGGCCTCGTCGACGACGCGCACCAGCTCGTCGGCGAGGACGGGGGAGCCGGGCATGGCCGCGGCCACCCCGACCCGCCGTCCCGTCACGTCGAAGCGGTCGACCGGCTGGAACGCCGGCGTGCCGGCGTCCAGGCCGTCGGCCAGGGCGGTCATGCCCCGGCCGAACGCGCTGAGCACGGCCGCACCGGTCAGCACCACCTCACCCGGACCGCGCCGAACGGTCATGGTGGCGGTCATCGTGAACCCGTCTCGACCTTCAGTTCCTGGAGGACCTCGAGCGTCCCGCTCACCGTCGCCATGCGGGCGAGGGCGTCGTCGTCGAGGTCGAGCGGCACGCCGTAGTGCTGTTCGAGCTGGTGGACGAGCCAGGCGAGCTCCAGGGAGTCGATCCCCTCGGCGACGTCAGCGGGCGACCGGTCGCCGTACGTGGCGAGCATCGCCACGACGTCGTCGCGGGTTGGTGCAGCGGCCACGCTCAGCTGCCCGCCGTGGCAGCGGCGGACCGGCGCTCGGCGACGGCGGCGATGAACTCGCCGACGGTCATCCCGGCCAGCTTCTCCGCCTCGTCGTCGTCGAAGCGCACGCCGAAGCGGTCCTCGACGCGGACGGCGAGCTCGGCGAGCGATAGTGACTCGAGGTCGGCGCCGGCCGGGCCGAGCGCGGTGTCGTCGTCGATGTCCTCGACGCTGTAGTTCATCTCGGTCAACGAGTCCAGCAGGAACTGGCGGATCTCCTGGTCGGTCGTCTCGCTCATCGTGCGTGGTTCCCTTCCTTGACAGGTGCCGGCGCGACCGGGTCGGTCGCGCCATCGGTCACGTCTGTTCCCACCCGCTGCGCCGGGATGGCGCCCGCGGTCGCGCCCGGGGCGGTGGTCGCCGCCGGGGCCGAGGCGGCCAGCAGCGCGGCGCGGTCCCGGACGAGCTTGCCGGTGGCGGTCCGGGGCAGCTGCTCCACGACCTTCAGCACGCGCGGGCGCTTGAAGCCGGCGAGGCGCTCGGCGAGCCGGTCCTGGACCTGCGCCGCGGTGGCGCCGTCGCGCAGCATCACGTACGCCTCGATCGCCTTGTCGTGGGTCACGACGGCGCTGGCGACGCCGGGCAGCGCGGCAAGCGTGTGCTCGACCTCGGTCAGGTCGACCTTGAGGCCGCCGACGGAGACCTGCGAGTCGCGCCGGCCGTGGATGCGCAGCCTGCCGGTGGCCTCGTCGACGCTGCCGGCGTCCTTGGTGTGCAGCCAGCCGTCGGCCCAGCGGGCGGGGTCGACGAGGCCGAGGTACGGCGACGCGGGCAGCGACACGAGCAGCTCGCCGGCCTCTTCACGGACGGTGAGACCGGGTGCGGGGGTGAGGGAAGGGCGGTGCTCGCCGAACAGGTCGGTGGCGATGACCCCGACCTCGGTCATGCCGTACATGTTGCCGAGCCGGATGTCGTAGCGGTCGACGAAGCCGGCGTAGACCTCGGCACGGACCAGTTCCCCGCCGGTGGTCATGCCGGTCAGCTGGGGGAGCCTGGGCGGTGTCTGCACCGAGGAGAGCAGCTCGATGTGGAAGGGGACGCCGAGCAGGGTGGTGGGCTCGGGCCCGGCGGCGACGGCGGACAGGATGCCGTCGGCGGTCATCCGCGCCGGCACCACGAGCTGAGCGCCGGCGTGCAGGCCGTAGAGCAGGCCGCCGACCAGACCGAGCACGTGCACCATGGACGCGAGCGAGACGATCCGCTCGCCGGCCTGCGGCACCCCCGCGCCGATCTTCACATAGCGTTCGATCTCCTCGACGAGGTTCGCCGCGGTGCGGGCGATGACCTTCGACGGGCCGGTCGAGCCGGAGCTGAGCTGGATGAGCGCGTGCGTGGTGTCGGCGGGCCGCCCGGGGTAGGTGGCGACCCGCTCCTCGATCTCGACGAAGCCGCGCAGCGGCCCGCCGGTGACGTGCTTGGCGCTGACGACGACCTGCGGTGCCAGCCGCTGCAGGGCGTTGTCCGTCTCGTACGGGGTGAGCCGGTGGTCCAGCAGGGCGGCCCGGGCGCCGAGACGCCAGGCGGCGAGCAGGTTCGTGACGAACGCGAGTGACGGGGCGAGGGACAGCGCGACGGACCCGCCGGCGCCGAGGCCGGCGGCGGCGAGCACGGACTGCTTGGCGGCGACCAGCGCGCGCAGGTCCGCACGGGTGACGGGGGTGTCGAAGACCAGCGCGACCTGGTCGGCGGGGCCGGCCAGCAGCACCTCGTCGACCCACGACGGGTCGAGCGGGGCGGGCTGGGTTTCGAGCACGGCGTCGGTCACCGGCGAACCCCTTTCTCCGCGCGCGGCCGCGCCGCCGACCGGTCGGCCCACGTTGGCCGGCGATCAGCGTGTGCAGCCCCCGATTGAACACACTGGCGAGAGCCGGGAGCGGGCCTGCGGTCACCGGCACGAATCACGCCCGGACACAATGCGCAGGAAATAGTCACCCCGACTAGCCATAGACCTTACGCAATCAAAGCCGTTTTACAAGAGTGCACAACCCGACTGTGCCGCTGTTTGTCCGTTCTGCCACGCCTACGTCCGCTAAGAATCGTTTGCTTCGATACGTTCTCCATTCGGGCAGGTCATGGACGCGTTTTACGGAACTCCCAGGTCAATCTGGGTTCGGGGGACACCCGGCCGGTGCCAAAAAGGGCATTACGCGCAACTGGCAGCGCACCGGATACAACCGGTATCTAACCTGAGAACACTCTCCTCCCGCCCATTGCAGTGCGCTACGGTGCGTAAACGCCACGATTGACCCGCGTCCACGTCTGGTCGGGCCGATATACCGATTCCCCATGTATGGCGGCATGATGAGGCTCCTCCTGCGCGATCTCCGACAGGCCAGGCCACGGCCCGTCCCGGACGATGTAACGTGCATTGACAAGCGTCGGCGCGCCGCCCATACAATGGCCGGGCTCCGTGCGTGCCTATCCAGGAACGCCCCATAGCTGGTGATCCCATTCGGAGATTTGCGACTGTGAAAGCAAATGCCAGTTCCGCATACCCGTCCGCACCGGCCGGGCCCGGGCTGAACGCCGCCGTCGAGCGGTATTACGACACCACCTTGGACCTGTACGAGGACCTGTGGGGCCAGCACGTGCACCACGGCTTCTGGGACATCGGCGAGCGCCCCGGCAACGACGACGACCGGCACGCCGCGACCGACCGCCTGGTGCGGGAGCTGGTCGACTTCGCCGGCATCCCGGCCGGCGCCCGTGTCCTGGACGTCGGCTGCGGCATCGGCGGGCCGGCGATGCACCTGGCCGGGCCCCTGGGCTGCACCGTCGAGGGGGTCACCCTCAGCGCCGCGCAGGCCGCCCGCGCCAACGAGAAGGCCGCGGAGCTGGGCCTCGGCGAGCGTACGAACTTCCGCCAGTGCGACTTCATGGCCAACGACTATCCGGATGCGTCGTTCGACGTGGTCTGGGCCGTCGAGAGCCTCATGCACATCGCGGACCGGGAGGCGTTCTTCGCCGAGGTCCGGCGGGTGCTGAAGCCCGGCGGCATCGTCGCGATCGCCACCTGGTCGGTGCGCGACGGCGAGCTCACCGCCGAGGAGGCGCGGGTCGTCGACCAGATCCTGCGCCACCAGGTCATGCCCAGCTTCTCCTCCCTTGAGGAGCACGAGCGCCTCGCCGCCGCCGCCGGGTTCGCCGACATCGCGATCGTCGACTGGAGCGGTAACGTCGCCAACTCCTGGGAGCCCGGGTTCGCCCAGGTCAAGGAGCTCGACAACGGCCGGTCGATGATGCGTGACCTGGCCCGGGACCGGGGCGTCGACGTGCTCGGCTTCTTCTACGCCGGCCCGCTGATGCTCAAGGGCTTCGAGACCGGCGCGGTGACCTACGGCGCCGTGCGCGCCACGAAGCCGGCGGCAGAGGACTGATCGTCGTGGCCGCGTCCCACCGGGAGATCGTCGAGCTGCTGCGCCAGGTGACCGGCGAGGACGAGGACTGGGCGGCCGGCGTGACCCCGTCCACCCGCGTGGACACGGACCTGTTCATCGACAGCCTGGAGATCGTTGAGCTCGGTGCGCGGATGCGCGACGTGTACGGCGTGGACCTCCCCTCGTACATCGGCGGCCTCGACCTGCAACAGCTCATCGACCTCACCGTCGCGGACCTCGCGGAGCTGACTGCCGCATGAGCCGGTTCCTGTTCCTGAGCCTGCCGCTGACCGGCCACGTGAACCCGATGGTCGCGGTGGCGAAGGTGCTGCTCAGCCGGGGGCACGAGGTGCTGTGGGCGGGGTCGGAGTCGTTTCTGCGGCCCCTCGCCGGGCCCGACGCGGTGATCCACCCGATCCCGCTGCGGGCCCACCGCGGCCAGGCCGAACGCGGCCTCGACGCGACCCGCTCGCGGTGGGAGGGCTACATCCTGCCGCACACCAAGTACACCCGCAAAGGCGTCGAGGCGGCCGTCGAGGCGTTCCGCCCGGACCTGCTGGTCGTCGACCAGCACGCGATCGCCGGGCCGATCGTCGCGCACCGCTTCGGCCTGCCGTGGGCCACCGTCGCGTCCAGCGCGATGGAGCTGACCAGGCCGTTCGCCCGCGGGCTGCCGCAGGTCGAGGCGTGGATCCAGGAGCGGATGCGGGAGGCGTGGACCGTCGCCGGCCACGTCGGCGACCCGCCGTGGGACCTGCGGTTCTCCCCGGACCTGCTGATCAGCTTCCTCGGCGAGGACCTCCTCGACGACCCGTCGCAGCTGCCGCCGAACACCGTCACCGTCGGCCCGTCCCTCGCGGAGCGCGCGCCCGACCCGGACTTCCCGTTCGACTGGCTCGACCCGGACCGCCAGCACGTGCTGGTCACCATGGGCACGCTCAACATGGACCAGGCCGCGCACTTCTACCCGCGCATCCTGGCCGCGATCGAGCCGCTCGGCGAGCGGCTGCAGGCGGTCGTCGTGGCCCCGCAGGGCACCATCACCGGTGAGCCGGGCCATGTGCTGGTGCGCCGGCCCGTGCCGGTGCTGGACCTGCTGCCGCACCTGCACGCGGTGGTCAGTCACGGCGGCGCCAACACCGTCAACGAGTCCCTCGTGCACGGCGTGCCGCTGCTCGTCGCCCCCATCAAGGGCGACCAGGCGCTCATGGCCTCGGCGGTGGCGCGGGCCGGCGCCGGGCTGCGGGTCTCCATCGACCACGCCCGGCCCGAAGCGCTGCGCGCCGCGCTGCTCGACCTGCTCGACGACCCCCGGTACGCGGAGGCGGCGCGGGTGACCGGCAAGCGACTGCTCGCGGGCGGCGGCGCCGAGGCCGCCGCGACGGCTCTGATCCAGCTCCTCCCCTCCGGCACCACGTCTGAAAGCGAGCAAGGCTGTGAAACTCCTGCGTGACACCTGGTTGATCTTCCAGCGGCACATGCTGCTGATGCTCCGTTCGCCGTTGTGGGTCGTCCTCGGCGTGGCCCAGCCGGCGGTCTACCTGATCCTGTTCGCGCCGCTGCTCAAGCCGGCGCTCGCGTCGGTCGGCGCCAACTCGATGAGCGACGCGTACAAGATCTACGTGCCCGGCATGCTGATCGCCCTGGCCCTGGCCGGTGGGCTGTACGTCGGCTTCGGGCTGCTCGGCGACCTCGCCAACGGCGTCATCGAGCGGTCCCGGGTGACCACGGTCAGCCGGGTCGCGCTGCTGCTGGGCCGGTCGCTGCGCGACGTCGTCACCGTCATCGTCCAGTCGATGATCATCACGATCCTGTCGCTGCCGTTCGGCGTGTTCGTCAACATCGGCAGCCTGCTGCTCGGCTACGCGATCCTCGCCCTGTGCGCGCTGTCGTCGGCGTCGATCTCCTACGGCATCGCGATCCGCGTCGCCAACCCCAGCGTGCTCGGCCAGGTCGTCAACAACATCGCCCAGCCGCTGATGCTGCTGTCCGGCACCCTGCTGCCCCTCGCGCTCGCGCCGCTGTGGCTGCGCACGGTCGCCGACTTCAACCCGTTCAACTGGGCCGCCAAGGGGCTGCGGGCGCTGTTCATCGGGCACACCAGCGACCCGGCCATCTGGCAGAGCATCGCCATCACCGCCGGCCTCATGGTGATCGCCGTGATCTGGTCGGCCCGCACATTCTCGCGCTCGGTCCGGTAAGGGAGCACTCTCATGATCAAGATCAAAGGGTTGAAGAAGGTCTACAAGTCCGGCCGGGGCAAGAAGGCGACCAGCGTCGAGGCGGTCAAGGGCATCGACCTGGACGTCGCGCAGGGCGAGATCTTCGGCTTCCTCGGCCCGAACGGTGCCGGCAAGACCACCACGCTGCGGATGCTCGCGACCCTGATCTCCCCCGACGACGGCGAGGCGACGATCGCCGGGGCGAACCTGCGCGCCGAGCCCGAGGCCGTGCGGCGCGTCATCGGCTTCGTGGCCCAGGGCGGCGGCACCACCGACGACGTCAGCGGCCGCGAGGAGATCGTGCTCCAGGCCCGCATGTACGGCATCGGCAAGGCCGAGGCGGAGAAGCGCGCGGAGGCGGCCCTGGCCGCGTTCGAGCTCACCGAGTTCGCCGACCGCAAGTGCAAGACCTACTCCGGTGGCCAGCGCCGCCGCGTCGACATCGCGATGGGCATCATCCACCAGCCGCAGGTGCTGTTCCTGGACGAGCCCACGTCGGGCCTCGACCCGCAGAGCCGCGCGCACATGTGGGACGAGATCCGCCGGCTGCGGGCCGAGGGCATGACGGTCTTCATCACCACGCACTACCTCGACGAGGCCGACGCGCTGTGCGACCGCATCGCGATCATCGACCACGGCGAGATCGTCGCCGAGGGCACCCCCGCGGACCTGAAGCGCGAGATCTCCGGCGACGTCGTGACCGTGGTCGTCGGTGATGAGGCCGAGCGGGCCGGTGAGCTGCTCGGCAAGCAGCCGTTCGCCAACGGTGTCGAGGTCCGCGAGGACAACGAGCTGCGGCTCAACGTCGAGTCCGGCGACTCGGCGATCCCGCAGATCATGCGGACCCTGGAGGGTGCGGGCATCAAGCTCGAGACGATCGAGCTGCACCGGCCGACCCTCGACGACGTCTTCCTCACCAAGACCGGACGGTCGCTGCGCGACTGATCCGCCAGGGCATGAGCAGGGGGCGCGGCCTGTGCAGGCCGCGCCCCCTTCGCCGTTCTCAGAACCGGTCGCCGCCGAGCGTCTGCGCGAAGCAGTCCTGCATGGTGGTCATCACGGTGTTCACCGAGTCGCGGTCGAAGCCGGACCGGTTCACCCGGAACATCAGGTTGAGCGAGGTCAGGCCCCGCACGATGAGGTAGAAGCCGGGTCCGGTGGTGCGGCCGTGGTCGAAGAAGTCGATCTTCGGGGCGACGAGCTGGTCGTCGGACGGGAAGCCGGGCGGGGCGAGCATCGGGTTGTAGTAGAACCCGCGGTCCGCCGGCGGGTCGAGCTTGGCGTGCTCGTCGCGGATCTGCCAGATCGCGTCCGGTGAGCAGACGCCGTTCTTCAGCGCGTTGAACGCCTTCCAGTGCACCTTCGGCAGGATCTCGGTGAAAGGCTCGGCCGCGTCGAGGTCCAGCAGCAGCGGCGCCCACTGGTTGAGGCTGGTCACGACCCTGGCGTGCTGCTCGTCGAAGCGGTTGGCCGACATCGGGAAGAGCAGCACCTCCTGCTCGCCGGTCGCGGCCTGGATGCCGCGGTAGTACGCGGCGAGGATCAGGCTGGCGAGGGTGACCTCGAACTTCGCCATCGCCTCGTGCGCCTGCGGCATCGGGATGCCGGTCTGCAGCACCGCGCCGACGGGGTCGAGCTCGCCGGTCTCGTGCCGCCGGGGCGCCGCGGCGAGGGTGCGCCGCCAGTACCGCTCGGCGTTGCGCAGCCGGCCGCTGCCCTCGCCGGTCTGGTTGAGGGCCAGCTCAAGGGGGCCGGGCGCCGGCGGCAGGTCGGTGCCGCCGAGGATGGTCTCGAAGTCCTCGCGCAGCACGACCGAGGCGACGCCGTCGGCGGCCATGTGGTTGACCACGACCAGCACCTGCCGCGGCGCGTCGCCCTCCAGGAGGATCCACGCCCGCCAGGGCAGCTCGCAGAGCGCGTCGATGGCGCGGCGGATCTCCGCGGCGTCCTTCTCCTCGCGCTCGGCGACGTCGGCGGTGCCCTGCCTGACCTGCGCGAGGACCTCCTCGGCGGTGTGCGCGGCGATCCGCTGCCGGGGGAAGCCCTCGGGGTCGACGACGTAGGTGGTGCGCATCGAGGCGTGGCGCATGGCGACCGCGCCGAGCGCGGCCCAGACCTGCTCCTGCGTCCAGTCGCCCTCGGGCAGGTCCCAGACGAAGGACAGGTTGGCCTCCCACAGCCGGTCGGGTGGGAACCGCTCGATGTCGCGCCAGACGGACAGCTGCCCGACGGTTGCTGGGTACGTCTCGTCGCCGGACACGATGTGCCTCCAGATGGTGCTCGTTGCGGTGGTCGATCGCTTTCGTGGGGGTTTCGTGGGGGGAGCCCGCCCCGGTGGGGCGGCGCGGCGCCCATGCCCGTCGGGTGCCGTCCCGTCCTGACCGGCGCGGGCTCCCTTTCCTCATTCGGTGCTGTGGTGCTTGTTCATCTGATGCGGGGGGCTGGATCAGCCACCGGACACGACGCGGCTGGAGACGACCCGGCTGGAGACAACCCGGCTGGAGACGACGCGGCTGGAGACGACGCGGCTGGAGACAACGCGCATGAAGTTCACCTCCTCATATCGTTTGGCACATCACAGTGCGATATGGAATGGCAGAGCACACCACCTCCGTCGCCTTCACGACGAATCAGCGGAAGGGCCCTGCGGTCATTTTGAACGACCGAAGTCTATGACCGCCAGAAGCATCACCCCGACTGTGGATCGTGTCAACCGTTCACGTTACCGCTTTGGAAATTTTCAATGCGTTTCGTATCTCCCGGGCGCTTCCGCGAAAATCGGACATAACGATCGTTAAAATTCGGACCTTCAGGCATTGATTGGATGAGATCAATATTCGCCTCTTTCGTCAGGTAGAAGACAGCCGATAGGCTTCGAAGCAGTGCTTGCAGGGTGGGCCCGCGGGATCGTGCGGGTCCGAACAGGTCGGGATCCTGACAACGTGCAGATGGTCCCTTTCGAGCACTCTCCAGTGACCTGGCGAGGGAGGTGCGAAATGAAGGCTGCTCAGCTGCGTGGCAACAACGCCCAGCTCCGGAACGCTCGACTCTAATCCTGTTGTGGCGGCCGGTCGGCACGGCGCAGGCGTCGCCGGCCGGCCGCCACGCAGTCAGGGGCCGATGTGGCCTGCGCGTACATCGACGATCGCGAGGCGAGAGATCATGGCGGAGACTGCAACGGCGCAGCGGATTCCCGTGCACTTCGAGGGTGCGGGATCGGGTGTCGAGGAATTGACCTGGGGTCAATGGGCTGCATGGCGATCCATGGAGCTCGGCGGTGGCCGGGTCGACTGGGCCGGCGGCACGATGCCGTTGCTCGACGGCCAGACGATCGATCAGATCGTCATGGAGATCGCGTTCCTCATGAGCCGGCATCAATCCCTGCGCACCCGGTACCGCATCGGCGAGGACGGCCTGCCCCGGCAGGTGCTGGCGGACACCGGCGAGCTGTTCATGGAGATCGTCGACGCGGGGCAGGACGACCCGGCCGACGTCGCCGAGGCCCTCGACGCCGCGTACCGCGACGCGCCGTTCGACAACGCCGAGGACTGGCCGGTGCGCGTCGGGGTCGTGTGCCGCGACGGGACCCCGGCGTGGTTCGTCGCGCTGTACTCCCACATGGCGATCGACGCCTACGGCATCGAGGCCATCATCAACGACCTGCCGAACCTGGACCGGGCCACCGGCGAGCACCTCGTCCCGGTCGCCGGCGTCCAGCCCGCCGACCTGGCCCGCCAGCAGCGGGCGGGCTCGGCCCGTCGGCAGCACACCGCGTCGCTGCGGCACTGGGAGAAGCAGCTGCGCGAGATCGCTGCCCAGCGCTTCCCGGCGGTCGAGGACCCGCCGTCGCCGCGGTACTGGGAGGCCAGCTACTCCTCGCCCGCCGCCTACCTCGCGCTGGGCCGCATCGCCGAGCGGACCAAGGCGCACAGCAGCACGATCCTGCTCGCCGCGTACATCCTCATGCTGGCGCGGGTGTCGGGCGATCCGACCACCGTGGTGCGGATGCTGGTGAGCAACCGCTTCCGGCCCGGCTTCAAGGAGTCCGTCGCCGGCCTGGCGCAGAGCGCCCTGTGCGTCGTGGACACCGCCGATGTAAGTTTCGACGAACTCGTCGCCCGCGTCTGGAAGGCGCAGCTGACCGCCGGCATGCACGCCTACTACGACCCCCGCGACCTGTGGGACATGATCGCCCGGGTGGGGCAGGAGCGCGGCGAGGCCCTCGACCTGCAGTCCTACTTCAACGACCGGCGCCGGACCATGGCCGTCGCCGAGGTCCTGCCGCAGGCGAGCCCGCAAGAGATCAACGAGGCGCTGTCCAGAAGCCGACTGCGGTGGGGCTCGAACAACGACGATCCCGCGGCGACGGTGTTCTTCCTGATCAATCCCGTGCCCGACACGGTCGACATCGGCCTGCGCGTTGACACCCGGCGGGTGGCGCCGGACGATCTGGTGGCGATTCTGCGGGGGATCGAGGAACTGGTGGTCGCCGCCGCGCTCCTGGATGAGCAACAGGACGAGTCTCAGGACGAGTCTCGGGACGAGCCTCAGGAGTAGCCGATGCACGTCGCCACATCGCGGACCGCCGTCGCCTTCCACGGCGCCGGCGCCGGCACCGGGCCACTGACCTGGGGCCAGCAGGAGATCTGGCAGACGATGCGGCGCACGGGCAGGACGTTGAACATCGGCGGCACCGTCGCCCTCGCCCCGGACACCACCGTGGACGGGCTCGCCGCCACCCTGGGCCGCCTCGTCGGCCGTCACCAGGCGCTGCGCACCCTGTTCGACCTCGACGGCGACGAGCCGCGGCAGACCGTCCGCGCATCGGGCACGGTCGACCTGGAGGTCGTCGCGTCGCCGCCCGATGACGCGGAGGCGACGGCCGAGGCGTTGCGCAGCCGGTACGAGTTCACCCCGTTCGACCTCGCGCGCGAGTTCCCCGTCCGGTGGGGCGTGGTGACGACCGGCGGCGTGCCGAGCCACCTCGTCGTGCAGTACTCCCACCTCGCCGTCGACGGGTTCGGCATCGACGCCCTGGTCCGCGACCTGCCTAACCTGGACGAGCCCGTCACCGGGGTGCGCGCGCTGGAGCTCGCGCACCGCCAGGCGCTGCCCGCCGAGCGCCGGCACAGCGCGAAGTCCCTGCGACACTGGGAGGCGTCGCTGCGGGACCTGCCGGCGGAACGCTTCGGCTGGTCCGGCGACCCGCGCACGCCCCGCTTCTGGGAGCTGGTCTGCCACTCACCGGCGCTGCACCTCGCGCTGCAGGTCGTCGCGTGCCGTACCGGCGTCGAAACGGGACACGTCCTGCTCGCCGCCTACGGCGTCGCCCTGGCGGAGGTCACCGGCCGCACGCCGAGCGTCGCGCAGGTGCTCGTCAGCAACCGCTTCCGCCCCGGCTTCGCCGACGCCGTCTGCCACCTCACCCAGCCCGGCATCTGCGTCATCGAGACCGGCGGCGACCTGGACACGGTGGCGCGGCGGGTGTGGCGGTCCGCGACGAGCGCCTACCTGCACGGCTACTTCGACCCCGCCGAGCACCGGGCGATGCTCGACCGGATCGCCACCGCCCGCGGCGAGCCGGTCGATGTCTCGTGCTTCGTCAACGACCGCCGCGGCCCGGCCGGCGCGGTGCCGGAGGTCCCCCCGACGGCCGAGCGGATCCGGGCCGCGCTGCCGCGCACCACGCTGCGCTGGGACCGCCGGCTGCCGACCTACGACGGCACCTTCTACCTACAGGTCGACGCCGAGCCGGACGCGATCGGCCTCGCGATCTGGGCCGACACGCACCGGCTCTCCCCGGCGCAGGTCGAGGCCTGCGCCCGCGGCATCGAGACCGCCGCCGTCGGCGCGGCGCTCAACCCGCCACCCGTCACGGCAGCTTGATCGACTGCGGCGCCGAGAACACGTCCTCGGGGTCGTAGCGCAGCTTCACCTGCTGCAGGCGCGGGTAGTTCGCACCGTAGTAGGCGCCGGCCCAGTCGGTCAGGTCCCGGCTGGCGTAGTTCTGGTACACCTCGCCGGTCAGGTGCGGGGAGAGCCGCTCGAGGAACCCGTCGATCCACGCCACGTTGCGGTCCGTGTCCTCGTCGCGCTGCCACTGCGCGATGACGGAGATGTAGTGCAGCGGCGCCCGGTGCACGAACGCGGTCGCGTCCGGGGTGACCCGGCCGATCTCGCCGCCGCCGAGCAGGTCGAAGCGGACCATCGAGTAGCCCGACGGCATCCGCCGGAAGTTGTCCAGGATCGTCGCGAACGCCGGCTCGTCGAACCCGTCGGCCGTGAAGTAGCCGCCGAGCCACTTCGACTGCAGCCCGTACACGATCTCCTCGCCCATGCCCTGCATGAGGTCGAAGTACGAGGTCTCGCCGATGGAGCTGAACAGCGGCTCGCCGAGCGCCTCGATCGGCCTGAGCGCCTCCGCCGCCTCCGCGGGCGGCCCGACGTACAGGCCGTACATGACGACGACCTGCTCACCGTCCGGGTACGGCTCGGTGGTCAGCAGCAGGCAGAACGCGAGCCGGTCGTCGTTGCGTTCGGCGTACAGGTCGCGGTAGGCGCGGAACACCTCCTCGGCCCGGTCGACCGGCCACGCCACGACACCGCCGACGACCGTCTTCGGCAGCGGGTTCAGCCGGTACGTCAGCGACGTCACCACCCCGAAGCCGGCGCCGCCGGCGCCCCGCAGGGCCCAGAACAGGTCCGGGTGCTCGTCCTCGGTGACCCGCAGGACCGTCCCGGACGCGTCGACGACCTCCGCGGCGACGATGTGGTCGCAGCCCAGCCCGTACGTGCGGCCGAGCGGGCCGTAGCCGCCGCCGAGGCTGTAGCCGGCGTTGCTGACGGTCGGGCACTCACCGCCGGGCCCGGCGAGCCCGTACTCGAGGCCGTCGTCGCCGGTGAACGAGTGCTCGACGTAGGTGACCTTGTCGATGTCGCGCCAGCCCACGCCGGGGCCGACCGTCACCGTGCGCGCCTCCGCGTCGAGGCTGACCGACCGCAGGCCGCCGACGTCGACGACGACACCGCCCTCGACCAGCGACAGCCCCGTGGCGTGGTGCCCGCCGCCGCGGACGGCCAGGGGCAGCCCCTGCTCCCGGGCGAACGCGATCGCGGCGGCGACGTCGCCGGCGTCCGCGCACTGCGCGATCAGCGCCGGTCGGGTCCGCACACGGGTGTTGAACAGGACCCGCGCGGCCTCGTAGCCGTGGTCGTAGGGGGTCACCAGGGTGCCGTGGAAGCTGTCGCGAAGTCGCGCAAGATCGAGCCGCACCCGCAGATCTTGTCATCGACCCGATTCGTCGGCAAGCAGCCGCAGGACGGCCACCTCGCCGAGTGCCTGGTCGCTCGCCGCCCGCTCCGGGATCGTGATGCCGTCGCCGTACAGGTCAACGACCCGCGGGTCCACATAGGACGCCCTGGCGACGGCCGGTGTGTTGCCGAGGAACTCCGACACCTTTCGCATCACCCTCGGCACGGTCCGCCCGGTGACCTTCGGCTCCCGCGCGAGCAGGCGCGCCGCGAGGACCGTGCCGTGCCAGGTCCGGAAGTCCTTCGCCGAGATCTCGGTCCTGCCGATGTCGCGCAGGTAGTCGTTGATGTCGCCGCTGCGCACGCCGACCCATCGCCGCCCGTCGCGGTAGGCCAGCAGCCCGCCGTCGTCCGGCTCGCACTCGCGCTGGCACTCGCGCTGCCACTCGCGCTGGCACTCGCGCTGGCACTCGCGCTGGCACTCGCGCTGCCACTCGCGCTGCCACTCGCGCTGCCACTCGCACTCGCGCTCGCGCTCCATGAGCTTCTTGACGACGGCCCGGATGTCCGCGTCGGTCACGTCGACGGACCGTTCGATGCCGCCCTTCGCCGGGTAGCGGAACCGGACCGCGCCGCGGGGCAGCGTGACGTGCTCGCGCAGCAGCGTCGCGAGCCCGAACGTGCCCGCCTCGCCGGCCGCGTACGCCTCCCCGCCGATCCGGAAGCGGCCGACGTCCAGCAGCCGCACCGCGGCGGCGAGCACCTTTTCCCGGCCGAGCCCCCGCCCGCGCAGGTCCGCGGCGACCCGGTCACGGATCGCCGGCAGCCGCGCGCCGACCTCGAGGACGTGGTCGAACTTCGCCGCGTCGCGCTTGGCGCGCCACACGTCGTGGTAGCGGTACTGGCGGCGGCCGGCCGCGTCGGTGCCGACGGCCTGGAGGTGGCCGCGGGGGTCGTCGCTGACCCAGACGTCCTTCCAGGCCGGCGGGACCGCGAGGGCCTTGATCCTGGCCAGCTCCGCGAGGTCGGTCAGGGTCGTGCCGTCGGCGCGGTGGTAGGTGAAGCCGCGGCCCCGGCCCTTCCTCCGGTAGCCACCCTTGCCGGGTGTGGTGCGCCGCAGCCGCATGCCTCACCCTGTTCCCACTTTCACGAAAGCCAGTCGCGCACCTTCCGGCGGGTGGCGCGGCGGCGGGCGCGGGGGAGCTGGGCGAGGGCGATCCGGCCGTGCTCGGCCTGACGGGCGTGCAGCAGCCCGTACGTGAACGCGTTCTCCCGCTCGCCGAAGGCGTGCATGCCGTACTCGCGGAGCAGGTCGGCGGTCACGTTGGCGTCCTGGTGGGCGCCGAGCACGTCCTGCAGGTCGGTGAGCCGGTCGGCCAGCTTCGCCGCGGGCTTGCCGGCGACGGGGGTGGCGAGCTCGGCGGCGTACCGGGCGCGCTTGTACGCCTTCCGCGCCTCGTGCAGCCGTTCGTCGCGGAGGCGCCCCGGCGGGGGTGCGGTGCCGCCCACGGCCCCGGCGGTGGTCTCGGGCGTGTTCACGGCGGCGGTCAGGCGGCGGTCGGCGCGGCGGACCGCCCGGCGCGCGAGGTGCCGCAGCTCCCGCTTCGCGACCCTGCCGGGGCCGCCGACGGCCGCGGCCAGCGCGTCCAGGTCGTTGAGGAGGGTGATGTACCGCTGGCTGTCCAGCCCGGCGATCAGCCGCCGGCGTGCCTGCGCGGTCCGGGCCGCGAGCAGCTGGGCGATCCGCGCCGCCACCGGCCCGACGACCAGCTCCGGCGGCTCGGCGGCGAGCAGGTCGGTGAGGCGCTGCGCCATGACGTCACTGTCGCGGACCTCGCCGAGCAGCCCGGTCAGCCACTTGATCTCGTCGTGCAGCCGGTCCAGGTCGCCCTCGGAGGCGTCCATCAGCGGCGCGAACGTGCGCAGCGTCGAGCGCAGCCGCCGCGTCGCGACCCGCATCTTGTGCACCGCCTCGGCGTCACCGGCGCGGGCCTCCGGGTCGAGGGCGACGACGGCGTCGCGCTGGGTGCGGACGTAGTCGACGACCGCCCGCCGTCCGGCGCTCTTCACGCGGGACACGGTGGCGGGCGCCGGGTGGTCGGGGCCGAGCGCGCGGGACAGCTTCGACGGCGACGCCGACGGGCGGGCGCCGGCCGCGCGCAGCGCCTCGTCGATGCGGGCGAGGTCCTCCGGTGAACCGTCGACCAGCTCGACCTCCAGCTCCCGCCAGCGCTGCGCGACCCCGGTGCCGACGAGCGACTCGGTGGCGACGGTGTCGTCGGCGACGAGCGCGATCGTGGTGCCGTCCGCGGTCCGCAGGCCCCGCTCGACGCGGTGGGTGCGGATGCGCGCGACGGGGCGCAGCGGCTCGCCCCTCGTCAGCGCCCGGATCTGCGCCGCGACCTCGGCCGGAGGCGTGCGCTGCTTGGCTGTCGCGGGCACCTGCAGCTCGCTGCGCTCCCCGCCGGACGGCCGTTTGAGGTGCCAACCGGCGTCGTTACCACCGGTGCGGCGGCGCAGCGTCACCTTGCTGGAAGTGAGGCGCAGCCCCGCGGTGTCGTAGTAGGTCGCGTCCAGACGTTGGTCATCGGGAGCTGTAACCGTGGCCACATCAGCGATTCCGATCATCGAGGGCATCGCGAAGTCGTCGGGCAGCTCGTACTTCCGTTCCACCTCAAGCTTTTCGGCCATGTTCCAAGCCTATCGACAGAACTCCGTATGGCGAAAACGTAAACAGGAAGCCAAGGAAAGATGGCGCAGACCCTGTCGGTTCACAGGTTTGGCCGCTACGGTGTTGGCAGCGCAAGGTTTTCGGGCCACTCCGGTCCGCGGACGCGCTTCCCACGGAGAGGAGTGCACCCATGGCGAAGAAGTCGAAGAAGGACAAGAAGAAGGACAAGAAGGGCAAGAAGAAGTAACTCGCCCGCTCTGTGTCGCCCTCGCACCGTCACCCGGTGCGGGGGCGACAGTGCGTTGTGGGCGCGGGTGTGTCGTGGTCAGGTATGTGGTGGCGCGGGTCACCCGGCCTTCACCCGCCGGCATGAGCCTATCCGGCCTGAGGTGTTTCGTTGCGAATTCCGCGCAATCGACGGGACGTAACCTAGGTCAGGTGAGCTGGCTGGTGCGCGCCGTGACGTCGTCCGTGATCGGGCAACGGGTCCGTTTCGCCGGGCGGATGCTGCGCGACTGGCGGCTCACCGTCGCGTGGGGCAAGTCGCTGCTGCGCAGCGGCGTGACCTCCGTCGTCGTCCTCGCCGTCACGTTCTGGCTGTTGCCCGGCGTCACCGCGACCGGCGGCCCCTGGGCGCTGGTGGAGCTCGCCGTGCTGCTCGCTCTCATCGGCACCCTCATGCGGCTCGTGCTCTTCGGCGTCGCCGTCGTCGTCGGCGGGCTCGGTGTCCTGCTCGTCGGGGTGCTGCTGCAGACCGCGGTGATGTTCACCGCGCTGCAGGTCGCCGAGGGCGTCTCCGTCGGCAGCGTCATCGACGCGTGGGTCGCCAGCTGGACCGCCGCCGTCCTCACCGCCCTCGTGAACTGGCTCGCCGACGCCGGCAGCGACGACGTGTTCCTCGGCCAGACGCTGCGCCAGATGGTGCGGCGCAACCAGGACCACCGCGCCACCGAGCCCGGGGTGCTGTTCGTGCAGCTCGACGGCCTGTCCGCGCCCCTGCTGTCGTGGGCCGTGAAGGCCGGCAACCTGCCCAACCTCGGCAAGTGGCTGCGCACCGGCACCCACGCCCTCGTCCCCTGGCACACCGGCCTGCCCGCGACGACCCCGGCGAGCCAGGCCGGGATCCTGCACGGCAGCGAATCCGAGGTGCCGGCGTTCCGCTGGTACGAGAAAGCCACCGGACGGCTCGTCGTCACCAACCGCCCCAAGGACGCCGCGGACGTCGAGGCCCGCATCTCGACCGGCCGCGGCCTGCTCGCCGACGGCGGCGCCAGCATCAGCAACGTCTTCTCCGGCGACGCCCCGACCAGCCTGCTCACCTTCAGCAACGCGGGCCTGCCGGGCCGCACCGCCCGCGGCTACCTGGCGTTCGTCGCCAGCCCGTACGGCTTCGCCCGCGCGATCGTCCTGTCCGTCGGCGAGATGCTCAAGGAGATCCAGCAGGCCCGCCGGCAGCGTTTCCGCAACGTCTACCCCCGCGTGCCGCGCACGGGCGCCTACGTGGCGCTCAGGGCCGTCACGAACGTCCTGCTCCGCGACCTCAACGTCTCCCTCATCGCCGAGCAGATGACCCGCGGCGCCCCCGCCATCTTCTGCGACTTCGTCGACTACGACGAGGTCGCCCACCACGCCGGCCCGCTGCGCCCCGAAGCGATGCAGACCCTGGAGGGCCTCGACCGGGTCCTGGGCACCCTGCACCGCCTCGCCCAGGTCGCCGGCCGCCGCTACGAGATCGTCGTCCTCTCCGACCACGGCCAGAGCCAGGGCGCGACCTTCTCCCAGCGGTACGGCCAAACCCTCGAACAGGTCGTCGCCTCCATCGCCGGCCACGTGGCCGCCTCCACCCCGGACCCGAACGACGACGAGCGTGCCCGCGCGCACAACCTGCTGCTCGCCGTCGCCGGCAAGCCCGACCGCACGACCCCTCCGCCACCGCCCGCACCGGTCGTCACCGTCGCCTCCGGCAACCTGGCCATGCTCTACCTCACCGAACACCCCGGCCGCGCCACCGTCGAGGACATCGGCGTGGCCCGCCCCGCCCTCATCCAGGGCCTCGCCGCGCACCCCGGCATCGGCCTCGTCGTCGGCCTGTCAGCGGTCGACGGCCCGGTCGCCTTCGGCCCCGCCGGCCGCCACCGCCTCCGCGACGGCCACGTCGACGGCACCGACCCCCTCCTGCCGTACGGCCCCCACGCCGCCCGCGACCTCCTCACCCACCAGGCCATGACCAACGTCGGCGACCTGGTCCTGATCAGCCGCGTCGACCACGGCACCGACGAGGTCGCCGCCTTCGAGGAGCTCGTCGGCTCCCACGGCGGCATCGGCGGCTGGCAGACGGAGGCCGTCCTCGTCCACCCGGCCGGCTGGTCCACCCCTGCCCCCACCCCGACCGGCCCCGCCGCAGTCCACCGCCAGCTGGTCCAATGGCTCACCGACCTCGGCCTGCGCACAACCCCCGCCCCCGCCCCCGCCCCCGCCCCCTCCACTCCCGCCGCCGCTACCACCGCCCCTGCCGACGAGGCCGCGACCACTGGCCGTGCCGACGAGGCCGCGGACAACAAGGCTGCGACTCACGCCGCCGACGGCGGCGGGCACCCGCTTCCCGAACCCCGCGACACCGGCCGCTCGTTACACGCTGCCGAGATCTCGGACTGATACCTGCTGCTGGGCATGCTCCGGGCCGTTCCTGCATCGTGGGCGTAGGCAGGCCGCATCGGGCGCAGGTCGCCGCACAGCGGGAACAGCTCGCAGCACGTCACCCGCCACGCGCAGGTCGCCCGCCGCAGACGCCCTGCCGACGAGGCTGCCGGCAATGAGGCCGCGGGCAACGATCCGACCGCTGGCGCGACTCCCGACCCCCGCAGACGCGGACCGATCGCAACAGACCGCCAGCCCCCGGGCCGCGTGATGCCACCGGCTCGGGGCGCGGTTGTCGATCAACCACTCGCGATGCTGGCGACGTTCGCCACTTCCCGAGGCCCGCAACCCGAGCCCCGCAACGCGGATCGCTCGTTGACAGGCCGCTGAGATCTTGGACCGATGCCCCCGCTGGGCAGGCTCTCCGGCCTTGCCTGCATCGCGCGCCTGTCGCCGCTGGTCGCTGAGTCAGCAGCCGCAGCCCTTCACAGCCCTGGTCCGGGGGTGCAGGTCGCTCGCCGCGCGCGCAGGTCGCTCGCCGCGCGCGCAGGTCGCTCGCCGCCGTCGCTCCTGGTGAGGGATGCTCTGCCGACGAGGCTCCTGCTGAGGGATGCTCTGCCGACGAGGCTGCGAGCACGAGGCCGCTTCTGCCAACCGAGGCCGCAGGCAACTGCCAAACGAGCCCCCGCGGGCAACGCGGCTCCCGCTCGCGACGCCAGCGGGCGCTTGCCGATTCCCGGGCTCCGCGGACGCGGACCGATCGCAGCTGGCTGCCGAGATCTTGGACTGAAGGCCACTGCTGGGCGGGGCTTCCCGGGCTCGACCAGGCTCCGGCCCGCATGCGCCGCCACGTCGGGCTTGCCTACACCGCGCGCGAGCACGGCCGTGTGGTCTGCCAGCGTGGCGTCGGTCGCCGCCGGTCGCTGCGCCGCGCGCCGGTTGCCGCCGGTCGCTGCGCCGCGCGCCGGTCGCCGCCGCGCGCCGGTCGCCGCCGCGCGCCGGTCGCCGCCGGGCGCTGGGCGGCGCACCGTGCGCTCAGGCCGGAGGCTGCGCCGCGCGAAGGTCATAAGGGCGTCGCTGATTGCGCTCGGGTCGGTCCGCTGAATGGCAGGTCGGGGTGGGCGGGGCTGGTTCGTGGTGGAGGTCGGCGGTGGTGCCGGGCCGCTTGCTGCACCTTACCCCACCGATAGAAATCGATCTTCGGCTTCTTGCTGTCCGTAGTCTACCGCCTTCGCTCAGGCGTCAAGGCGCCTCTGGTGGCGGTCGCGGCGGTGGCGGAGCCAGCTGGCCAGCTGGGTGGCGCCGAGGGCGATGACCAGGGCGGCCACCACGCCCTGCCAGGGTTGCGGGAAGACGCTGCGGCCGAGGAGGCCGATCGCGGCGTACGTGACGGACCACAGGGCGCAGGCGGCCACGTTCGCTGTGGCGAAGCGGCGCCAGGAGAGGCCGACGACGGCGGCGGTGAGCAGGACCGGGATGCGGCCGCCGGGGACCAGGCGGGAGACGAGGAGCGCGCTCACCGGGCGCTCGGTGAGCCGCCGCTTGACGGTCTCGGCGAGGTGCAGCGGCTGGCGCAGGATGCGCAGCCGGCGGGTCAGCGCCTCGCCGCCGGCGCGGCAGATGGCGTAGGTGCCGGCGTCGCCGCAGTAGGCGCCGGCGGCTCCCGCGCAGACGACGAGCAGCAGCGCCAGGGGGCTGCGGTGCGCGGCGACGACGGCGGTCGCGCTGACGGCGGCGCCCGTCGGCAGGATCGGGACCGTCGAGCCGGCGGCGACGACCGCGAAGAGGCCGGCGAGGGCCGCGAGCAGGGCCCCGAAGGTGGTCACGCGGTCACCGTGAGGGACTCGCCGGGGGCCAGGACGTGCACGTCGGTGTTCGGGGCGGCGGTGGCGGTCAGCGCCGCGAACTCGTCGCCGGGGCGGTGGAAGCGGTCGGGGCGGACGCGGCCGCAGCCGACGGGCCAGAGGGTGCCCCAGTGGATCGGGACGGCCTGCGCCGGGTTGATGATGCGCATCGCCTCGGCCGCGGCCGCCGGGTCGAGGTGGCCGGCGCCGAGGGTCCAGCCCCAGCCCCATACCGGCACCAGCGCCAGATCCAGCGGACCGAAGGACTTCATGTCGTCGAACAGCCCGGTGTCGCCGCCGAACCAGGCGGTGCGGGTGCCTTCGAAGACGTAGCCGAGGGCGGCCGCACGGATGCGGGACGAAGGGTTACGGCGGCCGTCGTGCGCGGCCGGCACCGCGCGGACGCGCAGGGAGCCGACCTCGACGGACTCGCCGTCGGCGATCTCAAGGATCTCCCGCCGCAGGCGGGAACGCAGGAAGGCGCCGGCGCCGCGCGGGGCCACGATCTGCGTGGAGCGCGGCAGTATGCGCAGGGACGGCAGGTCGCAGTGGTCGCCGTGCAGGTGGGAGATGACGACCGCGTCCGGCGCCGTGTCGAGGACGGGCCGGGGGCCGCGCCGGCGTTGCAGGTGTGCCAGCCGGTTGCGCAGCACCGGGTCGGTCAGGATCGTGGTGCCGCGGTCGGCCACCGCCACCGTGGCATGCCCCCACCAGGTGATGTTCATGGTGCCAATCTTGCCCGACGGGGTGTCACACTCCGCTGCTTGTAGGCCACAGCACGACATGTTTAGATCAATCAACTTTTCTGTGGAGGGACCACGAGACGATGTCAACCGATGCAGCGGCCTTAGCCTGGGACTGGGAAGACCCGCAGGGGATCGAGGCGGTGGTCGACTCGTTCACCGCCGATCTCGGCAAGTGCGAGAAGCTGGAGCTGCTGCTCAAGACGGACCTCATCACCCGGGAACAGCTGGACCAGCTGGGCATCACCGGCATCGAGTTCGCCGCGTTCAAGACGGACCACCCGCAGGCGCTCGGCACCGACCTGGTGGCGGTCAGCAGCCCGGAGCTCACCTCCGAGCGGGGGAACATCTACCGGGTCGACGGCTCGGCGTACTTCGCGGAGATGGACATCTCCCAGCCGCTGCCCATCGTCGACGACGCCGTGGACTGGGTGTACGCGGAGCACCTCATCGAGCACGTGTCGATGAAGGTCGGCATCGCGTGGCTGAAGGAGGTCAAGCGGGTGCTCAAGCCGGGCGGGTTCGTCCGGATCACCACGCCCGACCTGAAGATCTACGCGCAGAGCTACGTCAACGGCGACGGCTTCTTCGGCAAGCACCGCCGCCGGGTCGACCGGGCGCTGACCGGGGTCGCGCCGAAGATGCCGCCGCGCGGCGCGTTCATGTTCAACCAGCTGTTCTACGTGTACGGGCACCGCTGGATCTACGACCTCGAAGAGCTCCAGTACGTGCTGACCACGGCCGGCTTCGACCCGGAGGGCATCGCGGTGCGTGCCTACCGCGAGGGCGCCCGCCAGGACGTCGCCGACCTCGACCAGGTCCTGCGCAACGACGAGAGCATCTACGTCGAGGCCACCGCCTGACCGAGCGCGCCGGCCTGACCGAGCGCCGCCGCCTGATCCAGTGCCGCCGTCTCATCCGGCGCGGCGGCCTGGTCCAGCGCGGCGGCGACGGCGAAGGCCTCCATCGCCAGCAGAAGCCTGTGCAGGTCCGCCATCGCCAGGTGGTGGGTGTCGACCTCGACGGTGAGCTGCACCGTGTCCACGACGTCGTCGACGTTCACCATCAGCTGCTCGTTGAAGAACGGCAGCGGCCGCTCCGACACCAGCGCGGTGAGCGGCCGCGCCGCCTCCACGTCCGCCGCGGCCGGCACCTCGGCCAGCGGGCCTTGCGCCTCGAGGATGCCGACCCGCCGGTCGTTGTAGAAGACCGCGAGGTCGACGCCGCCGAGCCGGTCGAAGAGGGCCAGCCGGGCGGCGGGGTCGTAGTAGGCGTGTTTCGACGCGTTGAGGAAGGCGCGCCGGGCCAGGTCCACCACCTCGCGCGGGGGCAGGCCGGCGACGTCGAGCACCGCGAGGCCGTTCTGGGCGAGCGGGCTGATGACGTCGGCCAAGCCGGGCCGGAAGCGGTTGCTGACGATGACCTGCGTGGCGAACGGCGCGCGCTGGCCGGTGACCTCGTTGCACGCCACCGCGTAGGCGGCCAGCAGCACGGAGCCGGTGTCGGTGCCGAGCAGCGCGGCGGCCCGCTGCGAGGCCAGCAGCAGCGCGGTCGAACGCCACACGACCTGCCGCCACCGGGGCTCCCCACGGTCCACGGCGGCCGGTAGGCGCCTCGGCGGGAGCTGGCGCAGGGCCGCCTCCCAGTAGCGCATCGCGGTGTCGGTCGTCCGGGACGACGAGCGCTGCGCCGCGACGAGGTCGAGGGGCTGCATCGCCGTGTACGGCGACTCCCGCGAGAACAGTGAACGGATCATCGTCCCGAGCGCGCTGCCGTCGGCGACGAGGTGGCTGATCTGCACGACCACGTGCGTGACGGCGCCGTCCTGGCGCACCACGGCCTCCCGGATCGGCCACTCGTGCGCGTAGTCGAAGTCGCGGGCCTTCCACGCCGCGAACAGCGCGCCGGCGATCTCGGCGGGGTCCTCGTCCGGTCCGGCGTCGTGCACCTCCAGCGCCGTCGTGCCCTCCGCCGCGATCTCCTGCCGGACCAGGTGACAGGCGTCGACCGAGGTGGCGTGCCAGGGCTCGGTGAAGACCAGCCGGGAGCGCAGCGCCGCGTAGCGGCTCATGAGGAACCGCAGCTCGGCGGCGATGTCCTCGAGGGTGCGGCCGTCGGTGACCGGCACGGCCCCGCCCATGCTCATGGAGGCGCCGACCTCGACGATCGCCCGCCACACCTGCTGCTGCCCCCAGGCGAGCCCGCCGGCGCCGGCACCGTCACCCTCGAAGGAGACCTGGATGTAGGAAACCACGACCGCCCCCAATCAAGATTGACGGTGATCATATCGATGGATTGCGGCCCGCAAGGGCTGGAGCGGACATTGCGGCCACCTCGTCCGGCGGGAGTGGCCGCGCGTACAGATAACCCTGACCGAACCGGTAGCCGAGGTGCCGCAGCATCCGCGCCTGCGCCTGCGTCTCGATCCCCTCGGCGACCGCGGCCAGGTCCAGGGCTTGCGCCATGCGGATCACGGCGGTCGCGACGGCCTCCTGCCGGGCGACGGTGGTGATCCCGGCGACGAACGTGCGGTCCAGCTTGAGCGACGTGACCGGGCACGTCAGCAGCAGCCCGAGTGAGGAGGCGGCGGTGCCGAAGTCGTCGAGGGCCAGCTTCACGCGCAGGCCGTGCAGCGCCTCCAGGGTCGCGACCGCCTCGGCGCTGTCCAGCACCGCCGTCTCGGTCACCTCCAGGGTGAGGTGCCGCGCGTCGAGGCCCGCGTCGTCGAGGGCGGCGACGACGTCGGCGACGAACTGCGGGCCGGTCAGCTGCCGGCCGGCGACGTTGACGCTCACCGACTGCGGCGCGGCCGTGCCGAGGTCCCGCAGCCAGGTCGCCTGCTGCCGGCAGGCCTCCCGCAGCACCCAGCGGCCCAGCGGCACGATCAGGCCGGTCTGCTCGGCGGCGGGGATGAACTCCGGCGGTGGCAGGACGCCGCGGGACGGGTGCCGCCACCGTACGAGGGCCTCCGTGGCGGCCGTCCGCCCGTCGTCGAGGCGCACGATCGGCTGGTACAGCAGGAACAACTGGCCCGCGTCGATCGCGTCGCGCAGCTGGGCGCCGAGCTCGGCGTGCGCGACGATCCGGGTCGTCATGCCCGGCACGTACACGAAGTGGCCGCCCTTGCCGCGCTCCTTCGCCGCGTACATGGCGAGGTCCGCGTTGCGCAGCAGCGTCTCGAGCACGTCGCCGGGCGTGGACGTCGCGATGCCGACGGAGGCGTGCACGAGCAGCTCGTGCCCGGTCGTGTGGATCGGGGTGCCGAGCGCGTCGTGGATGCGGCCGGCGACGTCGACGGCGGGCACGGCGTCCACGTCGCGCAGCAGCATCGCGAACTCGTCGCCGCCGAGCCGGGCGACCACGTCGTCGTGGCGGACCGCCCGCCGCAGCCGCTCCGCGACCGTGACGAGGACCTCGTCGCCGACGCCGTGGCCGAGCGTGTCGTTGATGCCCTTGAAGTCGTCGAGGTCGATCAGAAGCACCGCCACCGGCCGCTGGTCGAGCAGCGCCGAGGTGAGCAGTTCGGCGAAACGGGCGCGGTTCACCAGCCCGGTCAGCGCGTCGTGGCTGGCCTGGTACCGCATCCGCTGCTCGTGCCGGCGGACGGAGCTGAGCAGCAGCGCGTTGTCGCGCAGCGCGATCAGCTGCCGCAGCCCGACGGCGGCGCTGACGGCGATCGCGCCGGTCGCCACCGGGCCGACGTCCGTGTGGTCGCCGTAGGCGACGGCGGCCAGCAGCAGCGACGTCGCCGCGACCGCGAAGTACGGCAGCTTGCTGTACGGGGCCGCCCGGGTGGCCGGCGCGGCCCCCGCGGACACCGCGACGGACCCCGCGCACGCCACCAGCAGCGCCTCGACGAGGGTGATCATCGGCTGGAGACCGACCCACCGGGGCGACGCGATCAGCGGCGACACCGCCGACCCGAGCCCGCCCACGAGCACCGCCGCGGCCATGAGCCGCATCGAGCGCGGGCTGACCGGTCCGCTGCCGAGCAGCACGACCTTCATCACCGCGACCAGGGCCACCAGGCAGGTCGTGGACAGCAGGAGCAGGCCCAGCGCGAGCCGCACGTCGGTGTGCCGCTCCAGCATCGGCCGCAGCGCCAGGTGCCACAGGAACGTGGCGGTGCTGATGAGGACCGTCAGCCCGTCCAGCCCCAGCCTGATCCACTCGCCCCGGGTCATGCTGCGGGTGGGTAGCCGCAGCAGCGCGTACAGCGCCAGCCCGACGCCCGCGACGAGCGCCGGCGCCGAGGCCTGGACGGTCCGCAGCGCGTCGGGGTCCTCGGGGTGCAGCCTGGCGTGACCCATGATCGTCGCACCGACGCCGATGAGCGCGATCGAGGCGGTCATGAGCCGCCAGAACCGGCGGCCCGCCGCGGGGAGTCCCGGTGCGCGGGCGGCGGCGCGGGCGATGAGCGCGGCCAGGCCGAGCGCCAGGGGGACCGTCAGCAACGCCGGCACCTTGGGCACCGGCACCCCGGACGCGAACAGCGCCGTCCACAGCATCTCGGCGAGCAGGCAGGCGGCGACCGCCGCGACGAGGCGCCGCGACGATGACACCGGTGACTTCTGCGCGATCATTCCGCTTGCACATCGGCAGCGCCCGCCCGGAGCTGAGCCGACCCGGCCGGTAGGATGCCCTGACATGTACCGGCCCGTGCCCGCGCAGGTGGACCTGCCCGCCCTCGACCATGACGTGCTGCGGTTCTGGCAGCGTGAAGGCATTTTCGCCCGCAGCCTGGAGCAGTCCCGCGGCCGTCCCGAATGGGTGTTCTACGAGGGGCCGCCGACCGCCAACGGGATGCCCGGCGCCCACCACATCGAGGCGCGGGTCTTCAAGGACGTGTTCCCGCGGTACCGGACGATGAAGGGCTACCACGTCGAGCGCAAGGCCGGCTGGGACTGTCACGGTCTGCCGGTCGAGCTGGCGGTGGAGAAGGAGCTCGGCTTCAGCGGCAAGCAGGACATCGAGGACTACGGCATCGCCGCGTTCAACGCGAAGTGCCGCGAGTCGGTGACCCGGCACACCGACGCGTTCGCCGAGCTGACCCACCGTATGGGCTACTGGGTCGACATGGACGACGCGTACCGCACCATGGACCCGCCGTACATCGAGTCGGTCTGGTGGTCGCTCAAGCAGATCTTCGACAAGGGGCTGCTCGTCGAGGACTTCCGGGTCGCGCCGTGGTGCCCGCGCGACCAGACCGCGCTGTCGGACCACGAGCTGGCCCAGGGGTACGAGACCGACGTCGACCCGTCGGTGTTCGTGCGGTTCCCGCTCACCTCCGGCCCCCTCGCGGGCCGGGTGTCGCTGCTGGTGTGGACGACGACGCCGTGGACCCTCGTGTCCAACACCGCGGTCGCGGTCAACCCGGACGTCACGTACGTCGTCGCGACCGACGGCACCGAGCAGCTCCTGCTCGCCGAGCCTCTCGTCGCGACCGTCCTGGGGGAGTCCGACAAGGAGGCCTGGACGCTCACCGGCGAGTCGTTCAGCGGCAAGGACCTCGAACGGTGGACCTACCGGCCGCCGTTCGACCTGGTCGAGGTGCCCGACGCGCACATCGTGATCCTCGCGTCGTACGTGACCACCGACAGCGGCACGGGCCTCGTGCACCAGTCGCCGGCGTTCGGCGCCGACGACCTCGCCTCCTGCCGCGCGTACGGGCTGCCCATGGTCAACCCGGTGCGCCGCGACGGCACGTTCGAGCCGCAGCTGGACCTGGTCGGCGGCATGTTCTTCCGCACCGCGAACGGCCCGCTCGTCGACGACCTCCGCGAGCGGGGGCTGCTGTTCCGGCACGTGCCGTACGAGCACAGCTACCCGCACTGCTGGCGCTGCCACACGGCACTCATCTACTACGCGCAGCCCTCCTGGTACGTGCGGACCACCGCCGTCCGCGACGACCTGCTGCGGGAGAACGAGCGCACCAACTGGCAGCCGGCGAGCGTCAAGCACGGCCGCTACGGCGACTGGCTCGTCAACAACGTCGACTGGGCGCTGTCCCGGCAGCGGTACTGGGGGACGCCGCTGCCCATCTGGCGCTGCCCCGAGAACCACCTGACCTGCGTCGGCTCCCTGGCCTCGCTGAGTGAGCTGGCGGGCCGTGACCTGGCGGACCTCGACCCGCACCGGCCGTTCATCGACGAGGTCACGTTCGCCTGCCACTGCGGCGCGACCGCGACCCGCGTCCCGGACGTCATCGACGCCTGGTACGACTCGGGGGCGATGCCGTTCGCGCAGTTCGGCTACCCGTTCCGCAACGCCGACGTCTTCGAGCGGCGCTTCCCGGCGCAGTTCATCTCCGAGGCGATCGACCAGACCCGCGGCTGGTTCTACACGCTGATGGCCGTCAGCACGCTCGTCTTCGGCCGCTCCTCCTACGAGAACGTCGTCTGCCTCGGCCACATCCTCGCCGAGGACGGCCGGAAGATGTCCAAGCACCTCGGCAACATCCTGGAGCCGATCCCGCTGCTGGACCTGCACGGCGCCGACGCGGTGCGCTGGTTCATGGCCGCGGTCGGCTCGCCGTGGTCCGCGCGGCGGGTGGGGCACACGACGCTGCAGGAGGTCGTGCGCAAGACCCTGCTGACGTACTGGAACACGGTCGCGTTCCAGGCGCTGTACGGGCGCACCGCCGGCTGGACCCCGTCGCCGTCGGACCCGGCGCCCGCCGACCGGCCGGTCATGGACCGCTGGGTGCTGTCCGAGCTGCACACCCTGGTCGGCCGGGTCGACGCCGCGATGGACGCGTTCGACACCCACGAGACCGGCAAGCTCCTCGCCGCGTTCGTCGACGACCTCTCCAACTGGTACGTGCGCCGCAACCGCCGCCGGTTCTGGCGCGGCGACCCCGCGGCGCTCGCCACCCTGCACGAGGTCGTGACGACGGTGACGCTGCTGCTCGCCCCGATCGTCCCGTTCATCACCGAGCGGGTCTGGCAGGACGTCGTCGTGCCCGCGTCCCCCGAGGCGCCGCCGTCGGTGCACCTCGCCGCGTTCCCGCCGGTCGCCGCGGACCTGATCGACCCGGCGCTGTCGGGGCAGATGGCGCTCGCCCGCCGGCTCGTCGAGCTGGGCCGCGCCGCCCGCGCCGACTCCGGCATCCGCGTCCGCCAGCCGCTGTCGCGGGCCCTCGCCTCCGCGGCCGGCTTCGACCAGCTGCCCGCCGAGCTTCTCGCGGAGATCGCGGCGGAGCTCAACGTCGGCTCGATCGTGCCGGTCGACGCGGCCGGCTCGTCGCTCGTCGACGCCACCGCCAAGGCCAACTTCCGGGCCCTCGGCAAACGCTTCGGCAAGGGCGTCCAGGACGTCGCGAAGGCGATCGCCGCCGCGGACGCCCTGGCGTTGCGGGATGCGCTGCGGTCCGCCGGTACAGCCACCGTGGTCGTCGACGGCGCGCCCGTCGAGCTGACCCCGGACGAGGTCTTCATCACCGAGACGCCGCGGGAGGGCTGGACCGTCGCCGCCGACTCCGGCGCGACCCTCGCCCTGGACCTGCGGCTCACCCCGGAGCTGGAGCGGGCCGGCCTGGCCCGCGACGTCGTCCGGCAGGTCCAGGAGGCCCGCAAGTCCAGCGGCCTCGAGGTCGTCGACCGCATCGAGCTGGCCTGGACCACCACCCGCGACGACACCGCCCTCGCCCTCGCCGAGCACCGCGACCTCGTCACCGACGACGTCCTGGCCACGACGTGCGCCGAGGGTGAGCCGTCCTGGCCCGGTGCCGTGCCCTTCACCGACGACTCGCTCGGCCTCACCTTCTGGCTCCGCAAGGCCTGACCGACCCGAAGAGGGGTGGCACCTGCCGTGCGCGGGTGCCACCCGGGGGGTGTTCCGGGCGTTCCGGGGTGTCTCGCAGGACACACCCGCCGGGCCACACGGGGTGGTGCGACAGGAGCAGAATCTGGATCGCACACGTCACGGCACGCGATGGGCGCGAGGCGGTCGACGGGTTGGGAGAGCAGCCGGTGCGTGGTCAGTCGCTGGTCGGCAAGGTCGGCGTGGTGGTCACCGCAGTCCGCGGGGGAGACCGGCCCGGGGAGATCCGGGTCGTGGTCCAGGGCGTGCCGCACCACTACCTGGCCTACGCCGCCGAGTCGCTGCCGGCCGGCGCTCACGTGCTCGTCATCCACTTCCGCGGCGCGCGTCAGGTCGACGTCGAACCGTGGCCGCCGATGCCCGGTGACCACACCACCCCTGGCTGAGAGAGGCCACCATGCTCGGTTACCGTGTGCCCGCCCCCAACGAAGCGCTGCTGATCAGCGGCCGGCGGCAGCGGGGAGTCGATGCCCTGCCGTTCAAGATCGTCACCGGGCACGGCGCGTTCGTCGTCCCGATCTTCTCCAAGGCGTCCCGGCTGACCCTGGCCATGCAGGAGGCCGAGGTCGAGGAGGACTGTTACACCCAGCAGGGCCTCACCCTGCACGTCCAGGCCGTCATCGCCTTCAAGGTCGGCGACGACCACGAGTCGATCGCGGCCGCGGCCCGCCGCTTCCAGGGCGACCAGTCGCAGATGCCCGTCCTGGTCGGCCGGATCTTCAGCGGGCACCTGCGCAGCATCATCGGCAGCATGACCGTCGAGGCGATCATCCGCGAGCAGCAGACCCTCGCCGACGCGATCGTCGACGCCAGCAAGACCGAGATGGCCCGCATCGGGCTGGACATCGACTCGCTGCAGATCAGCAGCATCCACGACAAGGGCGTCGGCTACATCAAGGCCCTGGCCGCCCCGCACCAGGCGCGGGTCAACCAGGAGGCCAACGTCGCCCAGGCCGTCGCCGACCAGGCCAGCGCGATGGCGCAGCAGGAGAGCAAGCGCAACCAGGCCGAGTACGCCCGGCAGACCGCCATCGCCCAGGCCCGCTACCAGGCCGAGATCGACCAGGCCCAGCAGACCGCCGCGCAGGCCGGCCCGCTCGCCGCCGCCCAGGCCCAGCAGCACGTCCTCGTCGAGCAGGCGATCGTCGCGGCGAAGCGCGCCGAGCTGCGCCAGGCCGAGCTCGTCGCCGAGGTCATCCGCCCGGCGGAGGCCGAGGCCGAGCGGATCCGCACCCTGGCCCGGGCCGACGCCGACGCCACGAAGCTGTCCGCGGAGGCCGCCGCCGCGCAGGGCCGCATCGCCCTCGACCAGATGATGATCGAGCAGCTGCCGGACCTGCTCCGGGCCGCCGCGGAGGGTCTGCAGGGCGCCAACCTCACCGTCCTGGACGGCGCCGAGGGTCTCAACAGCGTCGTCGCGTCCCTCGCCGCCCAGGGCACCGCCCTGCTGGAGGCCGTGCGCAAGGGCATGACCGCCGTCCCCGCCACCGAGCCCGCCACCCCGTCGACCGCGCTCGCCCGCCGCGAAGCCGCCTGACCTTCCGCCGCGTACCTCTGCCGAACCAGGAACACCGTGCACCGCGGAACTACGATGCTTGCCGTGGTGCACGTCCTGGTGGTCGACGACGACCCGCCGCTCGCGGACTCGCTGCGGCGGGCGCTCGTCTACAGCGGCTACCGCGTCACCGTCGCCGGCAGCGGGCCGGCGGCGCTCGACGCGGTCGCCCACGAACGGCCCGACCTCGTGGTCCTCGACAGGATGCTGCCGGGGCTCGACGGCGTCGGGGTGTGCCGGCGGCTGCGGGCCACCGACCGGGACCTGCCCGTGCTCATGCTCACCGCCCGCGACACGACCGCCGACCGCGTGGAAGGTCTCGACGCCGGCGCCGACGACTACCTCGTCAAGCCGTTCGAGCCCGACGAGCTCCTCGCGCGGGTCCGCGCGCTGCTGCGCCGGACCAGGCAGGACAGCCTCGAGTTCCACGACCTGTGGCTCGACCCGGGCGCCCACGAGTGCCGGCGCGGCGGCACGCCGCTGGAGCTGACGGCCCTGGAGTTCCGGCTCCTCGAACACTTCCTCACCCACCCGCGGCAGGTGCTCAGCCGGGGGCAGCTGCTCGACGCCGTGTGGGGCATGGGGTTCGCCAGCGCCAGCAACGTCGTCGACGTCTACGTCGGCTACCTGCGGGCCAAGCTCGGCGAGCCGCGCCTGCTGCACACGGTCCGCGGCGTCGGCTACGTGCTCAAGGCGCCGTGATGTCGATCCGCCTGCGCATCACCCTGTTCGGGCTCGGCGTCGCCGGTGCCGTGCTCGGGCTGTTCTGCGCCGCCGTATACCTGCTGCTCGCCGCCGGCGCCGCGACCGGCCAGGACACCGCCCTGGGCAAGCGGGCCGACGAGGTCGCGCGGTCCCTGACCCGCCTGCCGGCCGCCGCCGACGGCCCGGCGCCCGCGGCGGTCGACGTGCGCACCAGCCCGGACGTCTTCGTCATGGTGCTCGACGCGCAGGGGCGGGTGCTCGTCAGCACCGGCGCGCTGGACGGCCGGCTGCCGCCCGTGCCGGCGACGGCGACGCTGACCCCGAGGTCCACCGTGGACATCGGGGTGCCCGTGCGGGTCGCGGTGCGCGAGGCCGCCGGCGGGCACGTCGTCGCCGCGCAGACGACCCGGAAGGTCACCGACGACCGGCGCGGGCTGTTCGTGCTGGTCTGCGTCTACGCGGTGCTGTCGCTCGCCGCGGCGGCCGGCGCCACCTGGCTCGTCTCCGGCCGCGCCCTCAAACCCCTGCGGCAGCTCACCGGCCACGTGGAGGAGATCGGGCGGGAGCAGGACTTCACCCGCCGGCTGCCGCCCGCCCCGGCCCGCGACGACGTCGGCCGGCTCACCGCCGCGTTCAACACGATGATGGAGCGGCTGCAGGGCAGCTACGCCGCGCAGCGCAGGTTCGTCGCCGACGCGTCACACGAGCTGCGCACGCCGCTGACCACGATCCGCAACAACGCGGGGTTCCTGCGGCGGCACCCGGACGCGGCGCCCGAGGACGTGGCCGCGGCGGTGCGGGACATCGCCGGGGAGAGCGCGCGGATGAGCCGCCTCGTCGAGCACCTGCTGACCCTCGCCCGGTCCGACGCGTCGGGTCTCGAGCTGCGGCCGGTCGACCTCGGCGCGCTCGTGTCCGACGTGTGCCGGCAGGCCGAGGCACAGCACCCCGACCGGCACTTCCACCGCGCGATCACCCCCGCGCCGCCGGTGCACGGCTCGCCCGACGCGCTCACCCAGCTGGTGTGGATCCTGCTCGACAAACGCCGTCAAGTACTCGGCCGCCGGCGGCAACGTGTGGGTCACCGTCACCCAGCGCGGCGACCGGGCGCAGCTCAACGTCACCGACGACGGCACCGGCATCCCGCCCGGCGCCGAACGCCAGATCTTCGAACGGTTCCATCGCGGCGACGAGGCCCGCACCGGCCCCGGCGCCGGGCTCGGCCTCGCCATCGCACTGTCCATCGTGGATGCCCACGGCGGCACGATCGTCGCCGCCAACAACGCCACCGGCGGGGCGTCGTTCGTCGCGGACCTGCCGCTCTCATCGTCTTCTTAGCTTCCGCTCATCCGCGGCTCATCGCCGGGGCCGAGCATGGCCGGCATGGCTGTGCTGCGGGGACTGCTCCTGCTGCAGGGCGCGCTGGGGCTGACCGGCACCCTGGGCATGCTGACGCTGATGGGGTTCAACCCGGTGTACGCCGTCGCGCCGGTCGCGCACGCCGCGCTGCTCATGACCCTCGGCGCGCTGCTGGAGCGCCGCCGCTGGGCGCTCGTCGCGACGCTCGTCGCGGAGGTCCTGGCGGTGGCCGGCTGGGAGGGGCAGCTGCTGCTCGGACTCCTGCCGCAGCTGGACTTCACCGTCAACCTCACCGGCCTGCTCACCACCCTCGCCCTGCCGCTGACGGTGCTGGTGCTGTGCGCGCGGCGGGTGACGGCCCGTGCGTGACTTCTGGCTCGGCATCGCCCCCTCGCACCGCGTCGCACTGCTGCTGCTGGTCGCGTCGCCGCTGCTGCTCGTCCAGCTTCCCGCCTGGCGCCGGGCCGGCTCCGAGGTCCGCTGGTGCTCCGGCCTGCTCGCCACCCTCGCCGTCGTCCACATCGGACTGCCGTGGCCGCTCGGCTCGGTGCTGTCCGCCGGGCTCTTCGGGTGGCTCGCCGTGCGCTGTCTCGCCGGCCGCTCGTGGCGGGTCCAGGCGGGGTTCCTCGTGCCGGCGCAGCTGCTCCTGTTCGTCGCGGCGTCGGGTGTACGGGCGGTCGCCCCCGACCAGGTCGCTCTGACGGTGGCGTGCCTGGAGCTCGCGCTGCTCGCCGTCTCCTGCCGGCGCTTCCTGGCGCGGGTGGGCACGGTCGCGCTGGTGCTGGTGTTCGGCACCGCGATGTGGGCCGTGTCCCTCGCCGCCCACGACCACGACGGCCCCGACCGCATCCAGGCCGGCACGGTGCGGCGCCCGGCCGGCCCGCCGCCGAGCGCCGTGGAGCGGGCCGCCGCCCGGGACCTCGCCGCGCGGGTCCGCGCGTCGACCACCCGCTACGCCGACCTGGCCGCCGCCGAGGCTGACGGATACCACGCGACCGGCCCGCGCACCGGGACGCAGGTGCACTTCGAGCACAAGGGCCACCAGCACGACGGCCGGGTCCTCGACCCCGCCGCGCCGGAGCAGCTCGTCTACGCCGTCCGCCCGGACCGCGCGATCCTGCTCGGCGTGGTGTTCCAGGTCCCCGTCGCCGGCGCGGCCGGGCCCTCGATCGGCGGCGCCCGCTGGCACGCGCACGACGTGTGCGTGGGGCTGCTCCCGCCGGGCTTCGGCGTGGTGTCGCCGTTCGGCTCGTGCCCCGGCCTCACCTTCGCCACGACCCTGCCTGAGATGATCCACGTGTGGACCGTGGACCCGCCGGGCGGCCCGTACGCCGACCACCTCGACGACGCCTGGGTCGACGCGTTGCCCTGATACTACGGATCCGTATAATCCGAAACCGTGATACTTGAGCTGCAGCGTGCCACCCACGCGACCCTGCAGGTGCTGTCGGCCCGCCTGGCCGACCTGGACCTGACCCCGTCGGAGCTCAACGCCCTGGGCAACCTCGGTCTCACCGCCTCCGGGGACCGGCCCGCGGCGGGCGCCGGCCGCACCGTCTCGGAACTGGGCGCCGCCACCGGCACCCGCCCCACCACGCTCACCGGTGTCCTGGACCGCCTGGAGCGGCGAGGCCTCATCACCCGCGCCGCGCACCCCGGCGACCGCCGGGCCGTCCTCGTCACCCTCACGGCCGAGGGCGCCGCCACCGCGGCCGTCATCACCCGGGCCATCGCCGACCTGGAGCGCGAGGCCCTGGCGGACCTGCCCGCCGGGACCGTCGAGGCCGCCCTCACCGTCCTGCGGGCCCTGACATGAGCCCTGACATGAGCCCTGCCCAGGAGCCGTCACAGGTGCCGTCACAGGTGCCGCGGACGGACGCCGCAGGGCCGTTCGAGGCGCTGTTCGCCGAGGTCGTCGGGGCCGCCGGCCGGTTCGGGCACCGGGAGCACGTCCACGTCACCTGGCTCGCGATCCGGCGCCACGGCACCGCGGCGGCCGTCGAGCTGATCAGCGACGGAATCCGTCGCACCGCCAGGTATGCCGGCGTGCCGCAGAAGTACCACGCCACCGTCAGCCGCGCCTGGGTCGAGCTGGTCGCCTGCCACGACGAGCCCGGCGAGCACGACTTCGACGCGTTCCTGGCCAGATTCCCCGACCTGCTCGACAAGCGCCTCCTGACCCGCTTCTACCGCTCCGCCACCCTGGCGTCGGAGGCCGCCAGGACCGGCTGGGTCGAGCCCGACCTGCGCCCGATCCCCGCCGGCGCGCACTGACCCCGCCCGGCCACCCGCTTCGCCGGGTCAGTGACCGCCGGACGTGGCCGCGGTCGTGACCCCGGACGTGGTCGGCGTGACCGGCCGGCCGGCCGGCGGCGCGGCGGCGGAGTGGCGGACCAGGAGCAGGACCAGCACGCCCGCGAGCAGGGCCAGGCCGCCCGCGACGAGCAGGGTCTGGTTGAGCGCGTCCGCCACCCCGGCGCGGGGGTCCTGGTGGGCGGCGAGCCGGTGGGTGAACACGGCGCCGAAGACGGCCACGCCGAGGGCGAACCCGAGCTGGCGGAACGTGTTCACCGCGCCGCTGGCCATGCCGCTGCGTTCGGGCGGGGCGGCGGAGAGGGCGGCCGAGGACAGGACCGGCAGCACGGCCGCGACGCCGACGCCCGCCACCACGAGGCCCGGGATGAGCGCCGTCGCGGGGCTCGAGGCGGTGAGGCGCGCCTGCAGCAGGTCGCCGGCGGCGATGAGCAGCAGGCCGATGCCGACCGTCCAGCGCGGCGCGATCCGCTGCAGCAGCCGGCCGCCCAGCGCGGCGACCACGAACGACGCGATGCTCATCGGCAGGGCGCCCAGCAGGCCCGCGTCGACCGGGCCCTTGTGGAGGAACTCCTGCAGCCACACGGTCACGAACGGCAGGTACGCGAACGCCGCCGCCTGCACCAGGACCGCCGCCACCATCAGCGTGCCGAACGAGGCGCTGCGGAACAGCCGCAGGTCCAGCATCGGCTGCTCGGTCGCGCGCTCGATCAGTACAAAGGCCACCAGCGCCGCCGCCGAGATCCCGAACGCGGCCGACGTCGACGGCGCGGTCCACCCCGCCTCGCCGCCGCGGATGAGCGCGAACGTCACCGCCGCGGCGCTGACCGTGAACGCGATGGTGCCGGGCAGGTCGAAGCGGGTGCCGGGGCGGCCCTTCGACTCGGTGACGCCGCGGACGGTGAACCACACGGCGAGCAGGCTGACGGGCAGGTTGACCAGGAAGATCCAGCGCCAGCCGAGGTGCTCGGTGAGCAGGCCGCCGACGATCGGCCCGGCCGCCGCGGCGGCGCCGTTGACCGCGCCCCAGACGCCGAAGGCGACGCCGCGGTCCTTGCCGCTGTACGTGACGCTGAGCAGCGCCACCGTGGTCGCGAACATCGCGGCACCGCCGGCGCCCTGCAGGAACCGCGCGGCGATGAGCAGCCCGGCGCTGTTCGCGACCGCGCACAGCAGCGACGCGGCGGCGAAGACGACCGTGCCCGCCAGGTACACCCGGCGCCGGCCGTGCCGGTCCGCGAGGGCGCCCGCACCGAGGAGCAGGGCCGCGAGGGCGAGCGCGTAGCCGTCGAGGACCCACTGCAGCCCGTCGAGCGAGGCGTGCAGGTCGCCGGCGACGGCCGGCAGCGCCACGGTCACGATCGTGACGTCGACCAGCAGCATGAACGTGCCGATGCACACGGCAAGCAGGGGGGACCATTTTCGCATGCCGACGACTCTGCGGCGGTTTTGGCTCGTGTACGAAGCCACCGTCGCGGATCCGGCGGATTTCGACACCGGCTAGGCTGTGATGGTGGAAATCGACACGCTGGACCGGCAGATCGTGGACGCGTTGCGGGTCGACGGCAGGGCCGGCTTCAGCCGCATCGCCGAGGTGCTCGGCGTCTCCGATCAGACGGTCGCCCGCCGGTTCCGGCGGCTGCGCGCGGAGGCCGGGGTGCGGGTCGTCGGCCTGCCCAACGGGGTCCGGCTCGGCTACGACAAGTGGATGATCCGCGTGCAGAGCACCCCCGGCGGCGCGTCGGCGATCGCGGAGGCCCTCGCCCGCCGGCCCGACACGACGTGGGTGACGATCGCGTCCGGCGGCACCGAGGTGACCTGCATCGTGCAGAACCCCGGCACCGCCGACCGGGAGGCGCTGCTGCTGCAGAAGCTGCCGAGCACCCCGCGGATCGTGTCGGTCCGCGCGCACTGCCTGATCCACGACTTCGCCGGCGGGGCGGTCGACGCCGCCGGACCCACCGCCCTCACCCAGGCGCAGACCGCGGCGGTCCAGCCGCAGCCGCCCGCGGGCGAGGCCGTCCTGCTCGACACCGACCGGCCGCTCGTCGCCGCCCTCGCCCGCGACGGCCGCACCGGCCTGCCCGAGCTCGCCGCCGCCACCGGCTGGTCCGAGTCCACGGTGCGGCGCCGCCTCGACCACCTCCTGCGCACCGGCGCCCTGTTCTTCGACGTGGAGGTCAACCCGGCGCTGTTCGGCTTCAGGGCCCGCATCCTGCTCTGGATGGCCGTGGCACCCGCCCACCTGGAGGCCGCCGGCCGCGCCCTGGCCACCCACCCGGAGGTCGTCTTCGCCGCGGCCACCACCGGCGCCACCAACCTCGTCGCCACCGTCATCTGCCCCGACATGGCCGGCCTGTACGACTACCTCACCCGCCGGATCGGCCCGCTGCCCGGCATCGAGCGCGTCGAGACCGCCCCGGCCCTGCGCCACGTGAAGCAGGTCGGCGCCGTCGTCTAGGTCTCCTGCGCGGTGAAGCGCTCCGCGTCCGTCGAGCCGTGGGAATTCTTGGCGGTGTTGTACCCGCCGACGGCGTAGACGGTGTTGCCGCTGGTGGTGACCGCCATGCCGGCGCGCGGGACGGCGAGCTCCGGCAGCCGCTCCGCGTCGCCGTCCTGCTGGCACCACCACTGGAAGACCTTGGCGCCGTTGTTGCCGCCGAACACGCAGAGCCCGAAGCCTTCGAGGCGCACGGCCGAGGCGCCCTCCCGCGGCTCGGGCAGCTTCGGGTGGTCGTCGGCGAGCTTGCGCTCGACGAGGACGTCGATGTCGTCGGTCGTGCCCCCGGTGCCGTTGCCGCCGATGAACCAGGCGGTGCCGGCGCCGTCGCTGGCCCCGGCCAGCTTCTCCCGCGGCTGGCGCAGCGAGGCGTCCGCCACGGTCCAGTCGTCCCCGGTGGGTTGCTGCACGAAGATCGTGGCCGTGGGCTGCCCGTTGCTGTCCTTGCCGCCGGCGTAGACGATGCCCTTGCCGTCGAAGACCGCGGCACCCGCCTGCCGGGGGACCGGCAGCGCGCCGGCCCCGACCCACTTCCCGGCGGCGGTGTCGAGGCGGTAGATGCTCGAGGTCGCGCCGTCTTTCACCCAGCCGCCGATGATGAACAGCTCGCCCGAGGGCGTCACCACGGCCGCCGTCTGGCTCACCGCCTGCTGCAGCCGCGGCCCCTCCGCCCACGTCTTCGTCGCGGTGTCGAGCACCCAGACCGTGTCGAGCCGGGTGCGCGGTTCGTCCGCGGTGAAGCCACCGATGACGTACAGCTTGCCGCCCAGGACCGCCGCGGCGGCGCCCTCGATGCCGACGGGGGCGCCGTTGACGGCGGTCGGCACCTTCGGCAGGGTCTCCCACGAGCCGAGCGGATCCGGTCTGGTCAGCCACCACGCGGTGCCGCCGGCGGCGAGCAGCAGCACCACGGCGGCCCCGATGAGCGCGAGGCGCCGCCGGCCGGGAGCGGGGACAGGCACCGGCGGCGCGGACACCGGCGCGCCCGAGACGGGAGCGCCGGACATGGGGGAGCCCGAGACCGGCATTCCCGAGACCGGCATTCCCGAGACCGGCATTCCCGAGACCGGCACTCCTGAGACCGGCACGCCCGAGACCGGCACGCCCGACACGGGGGCGTCGGGCGGGGACACCGGCGAGACCGGGGTGCCGTAGACGCCGGTGGTAGCGCCGGTCAGCTGCTGCGCCGGGTGGCCCTGGGTCTGGTAGGTGGTCTGCTGGGGGAGCGTGCGGGCGACGGAGGCGGTGCCGGTGGCCGGGGCGGCGGACAGCTCCGACGGGTGGACGACGGCGCCCTCGGCGACCGGGAGCTCCGGCTGTTCGAGGACGGTCGGCACGACGCCGAGCGAGCGGTGCAGCATCCGGGCGACCAGCGGCACCCGCGACGAGCCGCCGGTGAGCATGATGCCGGCGAGCTGGTTCGGGGCGAGCCGGCACGAGGCGACGACCCGGGCCGTCTCCGCGACGGTCTGGCGCAGCATCGGCTCGACGAGCGCCTCCAGCTCGTCGCGGGTGAGGTGCAGCGCCGCCTCGACGCCGGGCACGGAGACCGGCGCGGCCGCGGTCCGCGACAGCATCTCCTTCGCGCCGCGGACGTCCTCCCAGAAGAGGCGGCGGTCGCGGCGGTCCTGGGCGGTGTGCGGCTGGTGCAGGCGCTGCCACGCCATCGGGTCGGAGCGGCGCAGCAGGCCGCCGACGTGCTCGACCAGGGTCGCGTCGAGGTCGAGGCCGCCGACGTCCTCCAGGCCGCCCGCGCCGATGACGGCGAAGCCTTCGGAGGAGTGGCGGACGACGGCGATGTCGACGGTGCCGCCGCCGAAGTCGTAGACGACCATGGCCGCGCCGAGGGGGAGCGGGTGGTTGAGGGCGCTGATGAAGTAGCGGGCCGCGGCGACCGGCTCCGGCACCAGGCTGACCTGGCGCCAGCCCGCGCGCGCCGCGGCCTCCTGCAGCAGCGAGCGGCGGGTGTGCGCCCACGACGCCGGGTACGTGAGCACGGCCGGCGGCGGGGTGCGGGTGATCTCGGCGACGCCGGCGGCGACGGCCCGCAGCACCGCGGCGAGCATCTCCCGGGTCGGGACCTCCGTGCCGCCGAGCAGGACCGTCGTCTCGTCGATGCGGCGCTTCGGGTTGGGCTCGTAGCGGGCCGGGTCGAGCTGGGCGAGGCGCTGCGCGTCGCGGCCGACCGCGAGCTGCCCGTCGTCCTGGAGGTACACCGCGGACGGCAGGATCGGCGCGCCGTCGAAGAGGACGGGGCGGCGCCGGCCGTCGGGGGAGCGGATCACCGCGACGGTGTTGGAGGTGCCCAGGTCGATGCCGACGACGTGACCCGTCATGAGGTGCCCCCTGAGCGACGAACGACGGACGGCGTCATGTCGGGTGACCAGGACGCGGTGAAGTACGGCTGCGCGATCCCGGCCGCGAACGCCTTCGCCGCCGCCGGGGTCGCCGCGATGCGCCAGTCGGTCTCCTTGACCGCCTCGTACCAGAGGAACCCGATGATCTCCGGGTGCTTCGGCAGCGACCGGAGCAGGTCGGTGATCCACTCCGCCTTGCGCCCGGCGGCGTCGGTGGCGGCGACCTCCGTGACGACGACCGGCCGCTTCGAGATCGCCGTGACCGAGGCGAGCGTCTTGCGGTAGATCTGGTCGAAGGTCTGGTACTGCTCGAGCCCGCCGGTGCCGTAGTAGCCGGACAGGCCGACCCAGTCGACGTAGTCGTCGCCGGGGTACAGCTGCTGCAGCGGCGTCGAGCCGTCGTAGGCGACGTTGGGGCTCCACACCCAGATGACGTTGCCGGCGCCGGCGGCCTCGAAGAGGTCGTGCACGTGCCGCCACGCCGCGACGTAGTCGCCCTTGCGGTTGCCGTTGGCGGACTCGCACCACGGGTACCAGTAGCCGTTCATCTCGTGCGCGAACCGGATCGCCACCCGGTACCCGAGATCCTTCACGCCAAGAGCCCAGGCTCTGATGTAGGAGTCGTAGGCGCCGCCGGTGATGCGGGACAGCCGGTAGTCGGGCTGGTCGCCGCGGGAGGCGTCCTGCTTGGGCTCGGAGCGGAAGTTCCACGGCTCCCACGCGAGCATCGGCAGCATGCCCCGGTTCGCGATCCGGTCGAACGGCTGCCGGTCGAACGTCTTCGCCCCCGCCCAGCCCTGCGCGAACATCATCACCTGCGGCTGCCGGCCGGCGGCGGCGACGAACCCGTCGTACTCGGTGAGGTCGGCCGGGCCGCGCGAGGTGAACACGCCGAAGAACGCCTTCCCCGCCTGCGGGAAGGCGACCGGCCGCCCGGGTGCGGGTGTGAAGGTCGGGCGCGGCTCGCTCCGCTTCGTCTCCCAGCGCACGGCCGGGCCGGACGAGGCGGCGACGGCGGGCGCGACCACGAACGTGTAGCCGCCGACGAGCAGCAGCACGGCGAGCATGACCCGGGGCAGCGTGATCACACCGGCCCCCGGGTGACGGAGAGGCCCGGCACCTGCGGCAGGTCCGACAGCCGGATCGTCGAGGTGGTGGTGAGCGACTCGCGGACCACGGCGGCCTTGCCGCGCACCGTCATGACCAGCGGACCGGTCTGCGTGGTGAGGTCGACCTCCTGCGCGACGAGACGCCGGTTGCGCAGCCGGGTGACCCACGCGATCAGCGGCGGGCAGAGCCCGGCGACGATGCTGAGCCCCGACCAGAACCGCAGCGCGTCGGAGTGGTGGCCGAGCCACCCGCTCACCCCGAGCAGCGCCGCCGACACCCCGGCCCACGCCATGTGCAGCCGGAACGACTTCAGCCCGTCCGCGGACGCGAGCCGCCCCTTCGCGGTCACCGCGTACGCCAGGGGGCGGCGCAGCAGCGCGGCGACGCCGGCCACGACGTACACCGGGACCGCGAACAACGCGAGCAGCATTCCGTGCACGCCCAGCTCGCGACGCTCGTGCTCGGCCAGGTTGAACCGGCGCAGCCACAGCCACAGCAGCGCCCAGCTGCCCATGCTCGCCGACCACAGGACCAGCCACAGCTGCCACTCGACCCGCATCGCGCCGATGCCGAACGCGAGGTACGCGGCGGTCGCGACGGTGCCCGACACCGCGGACAGCGCGACGCTCGGGTAGTACGACTGCACGAGGCCGTAGCAGAGCCGCTGGGTGAGGCTCAGCGGTTTCAGGAAACGCTTGGAGCGCAGCAGGATCTCCCACACGCCGTACGCCCAGCGCTTCTGCTGGTTGAAGTAGTCGGTCCAGGTCGTCGGGCCCTCGCCGACCGCGATCACGTCGGGGGTGTAGACGCCCTTCCAGCGCCGGTCGGTCAGCGGGTTCTTCGCGCCCATCACGACCATCGAGGTGAGATGGTCCTCGATGATGCTGTCCTGGTAGCCGTCGATCAGCGCCCACGCCAGCGGCCGGTAGAGATGGTTGGTGCCGATGAGCAGCGGCGCGCCGAGCCCGTTGCCGCCGCGCTCGATCAGGCCGCTGAAGAGGTACTGCTGCACCGACGCGCCGTGCACGACCCAGCCGCCGTACATGTTGCCGTAGACCTGCGGGGCGACGACGAACGCGACGTCGGGGTCGCGGAAGTAGCCGACGGTGCGCTCCAGGAAGCTCGGCAGCGGCACGTGATCGGGGTCCATCTGCGCGACCACGTCGTAGACGTGCTCATGGGTGAAGCGCCACGCGTTGTGGTTGCCGGCCTTGGTCTTCGCGCGGAACGGCCCGTCGGGCTGGTTGAACTCCGGCTTCCCGCGGCGGCTGAAGTGCTTGACGCCGAGCTTCTTCGCCATCGCCTTCACCCGCGGGTCGTTGCCCTCGTCGAGGATCCAGATGTCGACGTGTCCCGGGTACCGCACCCGCTGCATCGCCTTGAGGGACCGCTCGACGACGTCGATCGGCTCCTTCGCCGGCACGATCGTGGTGAGCATCGCGATGCGCAGCCCGGGCTCCGGCACCATCGGCACCGGGTCGGCGGCCTTCCACGCGAACACCCACACGGCCAGGTTCTGCAGCAGGCGCACCAGCTCCACGAGGAGCACGAAGCAGAACGCGACCCGCGCCACGACCACGGTCCCCGACAGCTCGCCGGTCATCGCGCCCGGGACGTGCCGCGGCAGCGCGAGCCAGCCGATGAAGACGATCGCGGTCAGGAAGTTGAGCGAGATGAGGACGCTGAGCATGAACCGCTGCGCCGGCCGGGCCGTGTTCCTGTACACGACCGGCAGATGGGGGCCGGCGGGGGTGGTGAGCGGACCGGTGAGGGTGTTGCAGGCGGCGTAGGCGCGGTGGGTGTCGGCGTCGCGGAGCCGGCGCGCCAGCGCTCGCTTCTCGGCGGGTGTGGTGCGGACGGTCGCGGCATGCTCGTCCGCCACGCCCCTGCCCCCCTCACCGGTCCCGAAGAAACTGCCCGAACCAGCCCGATCGTAGGGGAGCACAGCCATCCGGCGGTGCTGTCTTTTCGCCGTTTCCGCATTGGTACGCGTGGATTCCAGTGCCGCTGTTTGCGCTGCTGGCGGCGGTGCTCGCGATTCGGAAAGGTGTATTCGCCGGCGGGTTCCCCGGGGTGAATGTAGGAGATCCGACAGCGGGTCACGCGTTCGTATTACCGGACTTTTCGCCCCATGCGGCGGCGTGCTGCTGAGGGTCGCGCTGCTTCGGCACCGGATGCCCGGACGGCGGCGGCCCGGCCGCGGACAGCAGCGGGTCGAGCAGGAGCGCCGCGAGGGCGGTGGCGATGAGGACGGCCGCGGCGAGCGCGACGGCCCGCGGGCCGGCGCCCTCGATGATCAGGCCGCCGACGAACGACCCGGCGGAGATGCCGATGTTGAACGCGGAGCTGCCGCCGGCCGACGCCATGTCGGTGCTGCCGGGGGCGATCTGCAGCGCCCGGTTCTGCACCGCGGCCGCGAACGCCGCGTACGCGCCGCCGGACGTGGCGAGCGCGACGACCACGAGGGTCCGCACGGTGCCGCCGGCGTACAGCACGACCGACGCCGCGCACAGCAGCGACATCGGCACGGCCAGGGCCGGCCACGGGTAGCGGTCGAGGAAGCGGCCGACGGCGAGGGTGCCGGCGACGCCGCCGACGCCGGAGACCAGCAGCAGCGGGCCGAGCGACGACGCGTCGAAGTGCGTCACGTCCAGCAGGAACGGCGTGATGTAGGTCTGCGCGGTCATCGCCCCCGCGACCCCGAGCGACGTGACGAGCAGCAGCAACAGATAGCGCCGCAGGTCGGGGGCCGCGCCGCGGGCCGAGGCGGCGCCGGAGGGCAGCGCGCCGGGCAGCAGCGCCACGACGGCCACGCAGGTCGCCGCGCCGATGACGGCCATCACCCCGAACGCGGCCCGCCAGCCGAGCTGCTGGCCGAGCCACGTGCCCAGCGGCACCCCGAGCACCGGCGCGAGGGACGCCCCGATCGACAGCCGGGCCACGGTGCGCCCCCGCCGCGACGGCGGGAACATGGCGGTCGCCGTCGACGCCACGATCGACCAGAACAGCGCCTGCGTCAGGCCGACGACGAGCCGCGCGCCGAGCAGCATCGCGTACCCCTGCGCGAGCCCGGACACCGCCGTCGCCGCCGCCGACACCCCGAGCGCCGCCCCGAGCAGCAGCCGGCGCGGCAGCCGCCGGGTCAGCACCGCCATCGGCACCGACAGCACCAGCACGACCGCCGCATACCCGGTCAGCAGCAGGCCGGCCTCGGCCCGGGTGCGCCCCAGGTCGTCGGCGATCACCGTGAGCAGCCCTATCGGCATCACCTCGACGGTGACGAACGTGAATGTCGCCACCGACAACGCGGCGAGGGCGGCGTTGGCGCGGCGGTCCACCTGACCACCATAAGTGCTGTTTAGGGTAAGGGGCATGGCCCTTGTGCGGTGTGATTTCTTCTCCGATGTCCTCGGCTTCAGTACATCGATGACGGTCGTGCTGCCGCAGCGCACGTCCGGGCAGGTCGGCATGGGTGGCAGCGGGCGCGACGGCGACGTGCCGACCCTCTACCTGCTGCACGGTCTCAGCGACGACGACACCATCTGGGCCCGGCGGACCTCGATCGAGCGGTACGTGGCGGAGCTCGGCATCGCCGTCGTCATGCCGCAGGTGCAGCGCAGCTTCTACACCGACGAGGTGTGGGGCCGGCCGTACTGGACGTTCGTCGCCGAGGAACTGCCCGCGATCGCCCGGAGCTTCTTCCGGCTGTCCGCCGACCCGGCGGAGAACTTCGTCGCGGGCCTGTCGATGGGCGGCTACGGCGCGTTCAAGCTCGCCCTGCGCCACCCCGACCGGTTCGGCGCCGCGGCCAGCCTCTCCGGGGTCCTGGACCTCGGCGACCGGATGCGGACCATGACCTCCGAGGTGGACCCGCTCATGTGGCGGCGGGTCTTCGGCGACGCCCCGTTCGACGGCGGCGACAACGACCTGTTCGCCCTGCTGGACAAGGTCAGCGACCCGCCGCCGCTGTTCCAGTGGTGCGGCACCGAGGACGCGCTGTACCCCGGCAACGTGCGCTTCCGCGACGCCTGCGCCTCCCGCGGTGTCCCGCTCACGTCGCAGTTCAGCGCCGGCACGCACGAGTGGTCCCACTGGGACGACAAGATCCGCGACGTCCTCGCCTGGCTGCCCCTGTCGTAGCGGCGCTCCGGCGTGCCGCGGACGTGTCCTGCGCCATGTGTAAATACTAGTTTTCCGATAGGGATTGACAACTTATTCGCGTCTCTTTAGGTTGCTGACAAGCCCGATCCGCAACCCGATCCGCCCACGCCCCCTCGTCGTGGGTGGATCCGTCGCACCCTGATGGAGCGCGCGCATGAGCGAGCCCGCAACCCTCGAAGCCGCACCCGCCGGTCCACCGATCGACACGCCGCCCGTCCGGTTCGACCCGCAGGCGGCGCAGCGCAGGGTCACCCCACGGCCGCGCCCCTGGCGCTGGTTCGTCAGCGCCGTCGTGCTGGTGGTGCTCACCCAGGTCGTCGTCGGCGTCTTCACCAACCCCCGCTACGAGTGGCACAAGTTCTGGGCGTACTTCACCCGCGAGTCGATCGTCGACGGCGTCGTGGTCACCCTGAAGGTCGTGGCGCTCAGCGCGCTGGTCGGACTGGTCCTCGGCGTGCTCGTCGCGCTCGGCCGGTTGTCGGCGAACCCACTGGTCAACGGTCTGTCGTGGGCGTACGTATGGTTCTTCCGCGCGCTGCCCCTGCCGCTGCTGCTGATCATCACCTTCAACTTCTCGTACTTCTACCCGCGGCTGGGCGTCGGCGTGCCCTTCGGGCCGGTCTTCGCCGAGGTGCGGACCGCCGGCCTCACGCCGCTCGTGATCGGCGTCATCGCGCTGGGCCTCAACGAGGCGGCGTACGCGGCCGAGGTGATCCGCGGCGGCATCCTGTCGGTCGAGCCCGGGCAGATCGAGGCCGCCAACGCGCTCGGCCTGTCCAAGGCCCGGCAGCTGCGCCGGATCGTGCTGCCCCAGGCGCTGCGCTCGATCGTGCCGGCCTACGGCAACCAGCTCGTCGGCCTGGTGAAGGCCAGCTCGCTGGTCTACTACGTCTCGCTGCTGGACCTGTTCGGCGCGGTGTTCGTGCTGGAGTCGCGGCACCCCGAGTCGCTCGTGCCAATCCTCATCGTCGGAGCCGTCTGGTACCTCGTCATCACCGCCGCCCTGTCGGTCGTGCAGTTCTACGTCGAGCGGTTCTACGCCCGCGGCACCGTCCGGGCGCTGCCGCCGACCCCGCTGCAGCGGCTGCGGCGCTTCACCGTCTCGTCCTACGTCCGCCTGACCCGGAGGGGCTTGTAGATGACCGCGACGCTGGACACGGCCGTGGCGCTGGAGATCCGCAACGTGCACAAGTCGTTCGGCACCCGGGAGGTGCTGCGCGGGATCGACCTGACCGTCCGGCCCGGCGGGGTCGTGGCGGTCCTCGGCCCGTCGGGCTCGGGCAAGTCGACGCTGCTGCGCACCATCAACCACCTCGAGCAGCCCGACCACGGCTACGTCGCGGTGCACGGCGAGCTGATCGGGGTCGAGGCCCGCGGCGCCCGGCTGCACGAGCTGTCCCCGCGCGCCGTGCGGCGGCAACGCACCCGGATCGGCTTCGTGGCGCAGAGCTTCAACCTGTTCCCCAACCTCACCGCGCGGGACAACGTCGCCGAGCCGCTCATCGCGCACAAGCGGCTGGCCCGGCCCGCCGCGTACGAGCGGGCCACGGAGCTGCTGACCAGGGTCGGCCTCGGCGACCGCGGCGACGCGTACCCGCGGCGGCTGTCCGGCGGGCAGCAGCAGCGCGTCGCGATCGCCCGGGCCCTGGCCCTCGAACCGAGCCTGCTGCTCTTCGACGAGCCGACCTCCGCGCTCGACCCCGAGCTGGTCGGCGAGGTGCTCTCGGTCATCCGGCAGCTCGCCGACAGCGGCACCACGCTGGTCATCGTCACCCACGAGATCGGGTTCGCCCGCGAGGTCGCCGGCACCGTGGTGTTCATCGACGACGGCGTGATCGTCGAGCAGGGGCCGCCGGCCCAGGTGCTCACCGCGCCGCAGCAGCCCCGCACCCGCGAGTTCCTCGCCAAAGTCCTCTGAACCCTGACCTTCCGAAGGAGCACCATGTCCACCGTCAGACCATCCCGCCGGTCGTTCGCGGCCGCGGCCCTCGCCCTCGCGCTCACCGCGGGACTCGCCGCCTGCGGCAGCGAGGACGAGGCCAACGCCGACACCGCCGCCGGGAACGGCACGGTGACGATCGGCGCGCAGGCGAAGGACATCGGCAAGGTGACCGAGCTGAAGGTCGAGAAGCAGCAGGCCATCGCCGACCTGGTCCCGGCCGCGATCAAGGCCGACGGCAAGCTGACCATCGGGCTCGGCGCGCTGCCGACCGGCTTCCCGCCGCTCGCCTTCGTCGGCGACGACGACAAGACCCTCACCGGCGCCGAGCCGGACCTCGGCCGCCTCGTCGCCGCCGTCTTCGGCCTCACGCCCGAGATCAACAACGCCACGTGGGACAACCTGTTCGTCGGCATCGACTCCGGCAAGACCGAGGTCGGCTTCTCGAACATCACCGACACCGAGCAGCGCAAGGAGAAGTACGACTTCGCCTCGTACCGGCAGGACAACCTGGGCTTCGCGGTGAAGGACGGCAACGCCTGGAACTTCGACAAGGACTACAAGAAGCTCGCCGGCCTCAAGGTCGCCGTCGGCGCGGGCACCAACCAGGAGAAGATCCTGGTCGCGTGGCAGGAGAAGCTGAAGGCCGAGGGCAAGACCCTCGACATCAAGTACTTCGCCGACACACCCACCACCTTCAAGGCGCTCGTATCCGGCCAGATCGACGCCTACTTCGGCCCGAACCCGGGCATCGCCTACCAGATCAGCCGGACCAGGGGCACCGCCGACGCCGTCCGCAACGCGGGCGTCCACTCCGGCGCCGGGGAGACCCTGCAGGGCCTGATCGCGGCCACCACGAAGAAGGACAACGAGCTGGTCAAGGCCCTCGCCGAAGCGATCAACTACCTGATCGCCAATGGTCAGTACCAGCAGTGGCTCGCCGCCTACAACCTCGACACCGAGGCCGTGCAGACCTCCCAGGTGAACCCGCCCGGCCTGCCGAAATCCAACGCCTGACGGATCGCCGGAGGGCCCTCGCCGCGAGGCGGGGGCCCTCCGCGCGTCCCGGGGCACCGTGAAATTTTCACGGGATCGCCGCGCGTCGCAGGGACAAACTCCCGGGCGGCGCGGCCCCGGCCGCACCCTGCCTTCCGGAATGTCCGCCAACCTTCCGAAAGGCAGTACCATGCCCCGCTTGTTGACATCGCTCGGCGCCCTCGCGCTGCTGCTGACCGCGGCCGTCGCGGTCAGCCCGCAGGCGGCGAGCGCCGACACCCAGATCTGCGCGACCTTCGGCTCGGCGAGCGTCGCCGGCGGGAAGTACATCGTGCAGAACAACGTCTGGGGCGCCAGCACGCCGCAGTGCATCAACGCCACCGACCGCGGCTTCACGATCACCCAGTCCGGGCACAACGTGCCGACCAACGGCGCGCCTGCCTCCTACCCCTCGATCTACGCCGGCTGCCACTACGGCAACTGCACCACCGGCAGCGGCCTGCCGATGCAGGTCTCCAGCGGCGCGTTCCAGAACGTGACGACCAGCGTGTCGATGACGTACGCCGGTGGGCAGTGGGACGCCGCGTACGACGTCTGGTTCGACCCCACCCCGCGGACCAACGGCCAGAACACCGGCGCGGAGCTCATGGTGTGGCTCAACCACGCGGGCGCCCCGCAGCCCGTCGGCTCGCCCGTCGGCACCGTGAACATCGCGGGCGGCACCTGGACCGTGTGGTTCGGCAACATCGGCTGGAACGTCGTGTCGTACGTGCGCACCGCCGGGACCGGCTCGATCAACTTCGCGGTCCGTGACTTCTACAACGACATGATGGCCCGCGGGTACGCGCAGAACAGCTGGTACCTGACCAGCGTGCAGGCCGGGTTCGAGCCGTGGCAGGGCGGCGCCGGGCTCGCCGTCACCGACTTCAACTACAGCACCACCGGCGGCAACACCGGCGGCGGGCAGACGATCGTCGGGCAGGGCTCCGGCCGGTGCGTCGACGTCGACGCGCAGGGCACCGCCGACGGCACCAAGATCCAGCTGTGGGACTGCAACGGCAGCGGCGCGCAGAAGTGGACCCGCAGCGGCAACACGTTCGTCAACCCGCAGTCGGGCAAGTGCCTCGACGTCCGGGGCGCCAGCACCGCCAACGGCGCGCAGGTGTGGCTGTGGACGTGCCTGAACAACTCCGCCCAGCAGTGGGTGGTCAACGGCAACGGCACGTTCGTCAACCCCGCGTCGGGCAAGTGCCTCGACGCGTCCGGCCGCGGCACCGCCAACGGCACCGGCCTGCAGATCTGGGACTGCTACGGCGGCGGAGGCACCCAGTCCAACCAGGTCTGGTCGCTGCGCTGACCAGGTAGCGACCGCGGATGCGGCGGCGCCGCCGCGTTCCTCAGGTGAGGAACGTGGCGGTGCCGACCTGGGTCGTCTCGGGGCCGGCCGGGCCCCACCAGATGCGCAGCGGGCCGACCGGCAGGTCCGGCACCGAGAAGCGGCCGAGCCGGTCGGTCGTGCCGGTCCACTCGCCGCCGGCGTGCCGGACCCGCACCGGCGCCTCGACCGGGTGGCTGACCTGCCCGACGAGCCGCACCCGGCCGCCGTCGACGACGACCTCGACGTCGATGACGGTGCCGCCGCTGTCGAAGCTCAGCAGCCGCGGGTCGTCCGCGTCGCCGTCCGGTCCCGGGCCGGCGCGGACCCCGGCGGGCGCGCCCGCGACGGCACTGTCCAGCAGCAGGGCGGCCAGTGCCGCGTCCGGGTCGCGCCAGGCCAGGCCGGCCGACGCCGCCTGCAGCAGCCGCGCCGGGACGGGGTCGGTGTCGACGTACAGTCGAGCCACCGCCTCGCCCAGATCCTCACCCGCGGGTGGTTGCGTCATGTGTGCCTCCCTTCAGCGTCGGTCCGTGCTGTCCGTGCTTTCCGTGTTGCCTTGGCGTCGCCGCTCCGGGATAGGGCTCGCCCGTGAGCAGGCCGCGTAACGTCTCCAGGCAGCGGGCCCGGGTCGGGCCGATGCTGCCGACCGGCATGTCCAGCGCGGCACCCAGCTCCGCGTAGCTCGGTGCCGGGTGCGCGCCCATCGCCCGCAGCAGCCGCGCGCACCGGTCCGGCATCCGGTCGACCGCCTGCCACAGCAGCCGCTGCTCCTCCGCGCGCAGAGCCTCCTCCTCCGGCAGGTCCGTCGTCGACGGCGCCCGGCCGAGGTGCTCCGCGACGTCGGCCGGGGACTCCCGCCCGCGCCTGCGGATCATGTCGATCGCCTCGTTGCGGGCGGTCGTGGCCAGCCACGACCCGAGACCGTCGCCGTCGCGGATCTGACCGAGCTTCTCGACAAGGCGGAACCAGGTCGCCTGGAACACGTCGCTCGCGTCGGCCTCGTTGAACCGGAAGCCGCGCGCGACCGCCCATACGAGCCCCGAGTAGCGGGCCACGAGTGCGTCCCAGGCCCGCTGATCGCCATCCGCGGCCTCGATCAGGGCGATGGTCGGATCGAATGCCGTCACAGCACAGCAGCGTACCCGCCAACTGATCGTGTCGATTCCGACGTCACCTCCTTGGTCGCCGAAAGCACGCTTCCGGTCGACGCGGCGCGCTCCACGATCAGCGCGACCACGTGCGGGGTGGCGAACGACGTGCCGCTCCAGGTGGCCCAGCCGGTGCCGAAGTCCGGGTGGTGGATGTACGTGCTGACCACGTCGGCGCCCGGCGCGGCCACGGTCACCCACGGCCCGCTGTTGCTCCACTCGCACAGCGCCGTGCCGTCGTGCGCGGCGACCGCGACGACCTGCTGCCGCCACGGCACGTCCGCGCCGGCGAACCCGGCGGGCCAGAACGGCCGGTCGGTGACGCCGTCGTTGCCGGCGGCGGCGACCACGATCCGGTCCCGGCCGAGCAGGAAGCGGTTGAGCGCCCAGCGCAGCAGCACCGGCGGCTGGCCGTCCACCGTGTACGAGCCGAGCGACAGGTTGAGCACGTCGGTGTCGGTGAGCGCGGCGATCCGCAGCGCCAGCTGCAGCTCGGTGCCCACGCCGAACGTGTCGAGCACCTTGACGATGCGGACCTGCGCCCGCCGGGTGCCCTGCAGGATCACCCCGGCGATGAAGTTGGCGTGCCCGACGTCGGAGTCGATGACGTTGTCCCGGTCGACGTCGATCTCGGTCTCGTAGTCGCTCTCGCCGACCCGGTACCGGCTGGCCGGCAGCGGGCTGTCGGCCCACACGCCGGTGTCCATGACCACGACCCGGGCGGCGCCGGCGGCCGCGGGTGCCGCGTCGATCGAGGCGGCCGCCGCCGCGATCGGCCGGCCGAACGGGCCGCCCTGCTCGAACGGCGAGGCGAGCAGCACATGGTTCGGGCCGGCGACGGTGCCGTCGGACGCGCGCTCGCGGGTCCGGCGGGTCGCCTTGATCGCGTCGAGACCGGGGGCCCGCAGCCGGCGCACACCGGGCAGCGGCTCGTCGGTCGCCACGTCGGCGGCGCGGTGCCCGAGGCCCTCCACGACCCGCCGGGCGTCGTCGTAGTGCTCGTCGACGACCAGCAGCTCGCCGCTGACGTACCGCACCGGCTGGCCGCCGGTGGTCTCCGTGCCCAGCCAGCGCAGGCCGGCCAGGTGCGCCGCGCGCCGCTGCCGCCACCGCTCGAGTCGCCGGGTCGGGTCCACGGGGCCGTCTTCGAAGTCAGTCATGTTCAACGTGACGTTCGAGCGAGTCCGCCGATACGTCGGGTACCCGACAGTTCCCGGCGGTGGAAGGATCGTCGGTTGTGAAGCCGCCGCTTTCCGGCCCGACGCCGGTGCCGCCGTCTGCCTTGACCTTGGCGACGCGTGCCGTCGAGGCGGTTGCCGCCGACCCCGACGAGGCCCGCGCCCTGGCCGTGGCGGCCCTCGCCGCGACCCGCCGGGCGAAGGACCCCGACGCGACGTCGGTGGCGCACCGGGCGCTGGGACTGGCCGCCCGCGTCGGTGACGACGCGCACACCGCGGCCCGGCACCTGCGCGCCGCGCTGCGGGTCGCGGAGCGGCACGAGCGGATGACCCTCGCCGCGGAGGCGCGGATGAGCCTCGCGCTGGTGCTCGACGACCTCGGCCGGCCGGCCGCCGCGGTCCGCGAGATCGACGTCGCCCTGCGCAGCCTGCGCGGGCTGCGCCGGGGCCGGGCCGTGATGCAGCGGGCGCTGATCCTGCGCCGGCTCGGCCACGACGAGGAGGCGATGGCCGGCTACCGGTCGGCGCTGCGGGTCTTCCGGCGCGAAGGCGACCGGCTCTGGGAGGCCCGGGCCCTGAACAACCGGGCCATCCTGCACGGCTACCACGGCAGTCACCGCCTCGCCGCCGCCGACCTCGGCGCCGCGGCCGCCATCTACGCCGACCTGGACCTGCCGACGGCGGCCGCCCAGGTGCACCACAACCTCGGGTTCGTCGCCGCGCAGGCCGGCGACGTCCCGCTCGCCCTGGCCCGCTACGAGCAGGCCCGCGCCGTGCTGACCCGCGAGGCCGGGGTGCCCGCCGACGCCCTGCTCGACCTCGCGGAGCTGCTGCGCTCCGCCCGGCTGCTCCCGGAGGCGCAGCAGGCGGCCCAGGACGCCGTCGACACCTGCCGGCGCGGCCGCCTCGACACCGCCGGCGGCGAGGCGGCGCTCCTGCTCGCCCGGGTCGCGCTGGCCCGCGGCAACGCCGGGGAGGCCCGCGACGCGGCCCGCTCCGCGCGGCGCGCCTTCACCGCCCAGCGCCGCCACCTGCCCGCCGCCCGCGCCCGCGCCGTCGAGCTGGGCGCGGTCATCGCCGCCGGCCGGGCGCACCGCGGCACGCTGCGCGCGGTCCAGGAGGTGGCGGCGGAGCTCACCACCGCCGGCTGGCTGCTGCCCGGCTGCGAGTCGTGGCTCGACGCCGCCCAGCTCGCGCTCGCGCTCGGCGAGCCCGCCGGCGCCGCCTCCTGCCTGGAGCGGGCCGCCGTCGTCGCCCGGCGCGGGCCGGCCGTGCTGCGCGCCCGCTGGTGGCACCTGCGGGCGGTCGCGCACCTCGCCGACGGCGACGTCCCCGCCGCCGCGCGCTGCGCCGACGCCGGGCTGCGCGAGTTCGAGGCGCACCGGGCCAGCCTCGGCGCCACCGAGCTGCGCGTCCGCAGCGGCGGCACGGTCGCCGACCTCGCCGCGTTCCGGCTGCGCCTGGCGGTGGAGCACGAGCCCGCGGAGCAGATCCTGCAGTGGTCGCAGCGGTGCCGGGCCGCGGCGCTCTGGCTGCCGCCCGCCCGGCCCAGCGGCGACCCCGTGATCGCCCGCGACCTGGCCCGCCTGCGCAGCGTCCACGCCGACCTGGCCGCCGCCCCGATCGGCGCCGCGCACACCGGCCGCCTGCTGCAACGCCAGCGCGACCTGGAGGAGCAGGTGCGCCGCCGCTCCTGGCAGGCGCACGGCACCGAGGAGGCGACCGCCGCCGGACCGCCCCTCGACGTGCTGGCCGCGGCCCTCGGCGACCTCGCGTTCGTCGACCTGCTCGCCGTCGACGCCTGCCTGCACGCGCTGGTCCTCGTCGGCGGCCGGGTCACGCACCGCCCCCTGGGCCCGGCCCAGCCGGTCCTCGACGAGCTGCACGCCCTGCGCTTCGCCCAGCGCCGCCTCGTCGCCCGCCGCGGCCACCGCGGCGCCGCGACCCTCGCCGCCGACCACGCCGCCGCCGACCTCGACCGCATGCTGCTCGCCCCGCTCGACGACCTCATCGGCGACCGCGACCTGGTCCTCGCCCCGACCGGCCAGCTGCAGGCGCTGTCCTGGTCCCTGCTGCCCCGCTGCCGCGGCCGCGCCGTCCGCGTCACCCCCTCCGCCGCGACCTGGTGGCGGGCCCAGCGCACCCCCCGCCCCGACGGCCCCTCGGTCTTCGTCGGCGCCGCCGACCCGCCGCAGGCGCTGCGCGAGGTCACGGGGATCGCCGCCGGTACACCACGCGCGACGCTGCTCGCCGGCGACCGCGCCCTCGTCAGCGACGTGCTGCACGCCCTGGACGGCGCCTCGCTGGGCCACATCGCCTGCCACGGCCAGTTCCGCACCGACAACGCCCTCTTCTCCGCGCTCCTGCTCGCCGACGGCCCCTTGACGATGTACGACCTCTCGGCCCTCAACCGTCCGCCCGGCACCCTGGTCCTGTCCGGCTGCGACACCGGCCTGTCCGCCGTGCACCCCGGCGAGGAGCTGCTCGGCCTGACCAGCACCCTGCTCCAGCTCGGCACCCGCACCGTGGTCGCGAGCACCGGCCCGGTCGACGACGAGGCCACCCGCACCCTGATGACCGACTTCCACAAGCGCCTGGGCACCGGCTGCACCGAGGCCGCCGCCCTCGCCGCCGCCCAGCTCGCCACCGACGGCGACGCCCGCTACAGCAGCGCCGGCTTCGTCTGCTACGGCGCCGGCTGACCTGCTGCTGCACTTCCGCCCCACCGCTGCCGCGGCGGGTCCCGGCGGGGATGCTCACCCGCGCCCCAATGCGCCGCTGCGCGGCGCACTGCCAGCGCTTGCGCGCGGCAGCTTCGGACGCGTGCGCGCGGCGTCCGGTGGGCGGCCTGCGACGAGTTGTGCTCCCGGCGCCCGGCCACCACGCGCGCAACGCGGATCCGCGCGCCGCGGCATGATCGAAGGACGGTTCTGGCCGTCAGCACGACCGTTCCGTCCTTGGATCACCAGGCGGGGGGTCCGGCGGCGGCGCGCGTGGCGACCGGATCGATCCCTGGCCCCGAGTCGGTCCTGGTCGGGGTCTGCCTGCCGCAGGATTCGTCCGCGCCGCGGCGTGATCGAAGGACGGTTCTGGCCGTCAGCACGACCGTTCCGTCCTTGGATCACCAGGCGGGGGTCCAGCAGCGACGCGCTTGGCTACGATGCTCGGGCGGACAGTGACAGGTGTCGAAGGGAGACCGGCCGGTGGCGGACAGCGGACTGGAGCGGGCGCTCGAGGAGCACCTAGGGGCGCTGGAGCGCAAGGACCTCGCGGCGTACGCGGCGACGCTCGCCGAGGAGGTGGTGCTGATCCTGCCCAACGGCACGCTCGTCGACGGCAAGGCGGCCATGGTCGAGTTCCACCGCGAGATGTTCGCCGACGACACCTGGACGCAGGAGCGCACCGTCCGGAAGGTCACCCTGGCCGGCAGCACCGGATGGGTGCTGATCGAGTACCTGTGGACCACCGTCGACGCCACCGGCGCGGTCGAGTCGCAGACCCGGGCGTACTTCACCCTCACCTACGCGCTCGTCGACGGCAGGTGGCTCGTCGTGGCCGACCAGAACACCCGCCTGCCGTAGCGGGCGGGTGCGGCGGGCCCAGTCGGCGGCGCGGGGTGACGGCGGCGCCGGTGGGACGCCGACATCGGTGGGGACGCTGAGGGAAGGCGATGACGATGACGCCGGTGCGCGGGTCTGTGGTGGAGGCGCGGGTCGGGGAGGCGTGGAGCCGCGCGGCCGGCGTCGTCGTGCGCCGACTCGACGAGCCATGGCTCACCGGTGGCGCGAGCGCGACGTTGCTTGAGGTGAACGGGCGGGAGCGCCTCGACCGGTTGCGGGAGCTGACGTCAGCGGGGGTGTACGTCGACGGGATCGTGCGCTCCCTGCCGAGCCTTGAGATCGTGCTCCGGGACGCCACGGGTGGGCAGCTCGCGACGATCGGCCTGATCGGGTCGGACATCATCGCGTGGAACCGTGACGAGTTCGGCAACGACTTCGAGCTGGAGGCGTCACACGAGCTCTGGCTCTTCCTCGCCGAGCTGGGCGTTCCCGGCTCGCTGGCGAGGTTGACCGGCCCCCTCGTGCACGCGCTCGGGCTGGAGGAGGGCGAGGAGCGGTTCCGGCCGGTGGTGGAGGGATCGCGCATCCCGGCCGTGATGGGGGCTCGCCGCGCGCCGCAACCGTTGTGGAGCTGGCTGTCCGGATTCTCCAGCGAAGACGCGCAAGACCGTCCTCCGACCGAGATCGATCGATATGACGCCGAGCTTCGAGCTGCCATGCCGCAGCCGGGTGATCGGGCGAGAAGCCTGCTGGCGTGGTGGGGGAGCCTGACCTGGCTGTCTGAGGCGTGCGCCGGCGAAGGCGTGCTGGCCAGGGCGTTGCTGAGCTGCATCGACCGGGGGGACGTGCTCCGTGCGATGGGCGCCGACCTGGACGCCGCCGTGGTGATGGGGGCGCTGGCCTGGATCAATGCGGTCAAGGACGAGGACGGGGTGCTGGAGCGCATCGGACCGCACCTGCGCGTCCTTCCCGGGTGACAAGCCGGCCTCAGAGGCGCTTGGAGAACCAGTGGTGGGCGTAGGGCTCGTCGTTGAAGGCGGGCACCTCCTCGTAGCCGCTGCTGCGGTACAGGTGGATCGCCTCGGTGAGGTTGCGGTTGGTGTCGAGGCGGACGGAGCCGCAGCCGGCGGTGGCGGCCCGGTGCTCGAGGTCGCTCAGGATGCGGCGGCCGAGGCCCAGGCCGCGGACGGTGCCGGAGACCCAGACGCGCTTGATCTCGGCGGGGGCGTCGCGGTGGAGCTTCAGGGCGCCGCAGCCGACGGGCTCGCCGGACAGCGTGGCGAGGAGGAAGACGCCCCGCGGCGGGGTCAGGTCCTCGTCGTCGACCGGCCGGCTGACGCCCGTGTCGAAGCCGTCGTCGAAGCGCTGGGACAGCTCGCGGGCGTAGGCGCGCAGGCAGGCGCGGGCGCGTGGGTCGGCCGGCGGGCAGACCGTGAGCTCGACCATCGAGGCCAGGAGCAGCCGCTCGACCTCCGCCATCGCGGTCGCCAGGCGGGACCGCTGGGTGTCGCTCAGCGGCCCGAGGATCGAGTGCGCCAGGTCGTCGGAGGCGCTGTCGAGGATCGCCCACTCGGCCCGCCCGGCATCCGTCAGCGAGGCTTCGCGGACGCGCGCGTCGCCGCTCGTGCCGGCGCCGACGACGACAAGGCCGTCGGCCTCCAGCGCCCGCAGCAGGCGGCTCAGGTAGCCCGCGTCGAGGCCGAGGCGGGCGCGCAGGGCGGCCACCTCGGCGCCGGCGGGGCCGATCTCCCACAGCAGGCGGGCCTGGCCGAGCGGGCGGCCCCGGGACAGGTACTCGTCGTCGAGCGCGCCGACGCGCTGCGTCACGGTCCGGTTGAAGCGGCGGACGGTCTCCAGGAGTTCCACATGTCTGACTATAGTCAGGTAACGCTCCGCAGTGGTATCCGCCAGGCATACTCGACGCGTGAAACGAGGCTGGTTGCTCGCGGTGGTCGCGACAACGCTGATGGGCTGCATCGGGCCGTTCGCCGACACGGTCGACGAGGCGCTCCAGGACACCCCCGGCGACTACGACGAGTGCTGCATCAACGCCGAGCGGCCGCTGCTCGGCAAGCTCGCCGGCACCCCGATCACGGTGGTGACCGCCCCGGACTTCCCCGGGTTCCGGGTCGACGCCGTCGTCACGACGCACCAGTTCGACGCCGCCACCGAGAAGAAGGTGACCTGGGAGAAGGACGGCGACGGGCTGATCGCGCCGGACGACGCCCACGACTACGTGCTCGCCCTCGTCGCCGGCGTGCCGCGGGCCGACAAGTCGTATCCGCAGACGGTGATCACCGTCGGGAAGGGGACCGCCACCTACGAGTCCACGCCGCTCGTCGACCCGTCCGACGGCAGCCGCATCAGCTCGGTGATCCTCGCCGTGCGGGTCCCCGCCGGGCAGCCGGTCCTGCTCACCGCCGAGGACCCGAAGCCGGGCGACCCCGCGGTCGACCTGCGCACCGGCCGCGCCGTGAAGTTCCCCGCCGATGCGTAGCCGCCTGCTCGCCCTCGCCGGCGTCGCGGCGGCCCTGGCGGTCGCGTTCGCGATCCGGGCCGTCGACGACGGCGCGCTGCGCCAGTACTCCGGGACCGCGCTGTACGCCTCCATGATCTACGCCGGGGTCTTCGTCCTGCGGCCCCGGACGACCCCGCTCGTCGCGGGCGCCGTCGCGATCGCCTGGTGCTGGGCGGTGGAGCTGGCGCAGCTGACCGGCGTCCCCGCCGAACTGTCCGCGCGGAGCCTCCTGGCGCGGTACGCGCTCGGCGTGAAGTTCGACCCCGCCGACCTGGCCTGGTACCCGGTCGGCGTCGTGCCGCTGGTGGTCGCGCACCTGCTCTTGCGAAGAAGAAAGTTTCACGCCGTGACCAGGCAGGACACCCTCGCGGGACGGTGATATGCCCGCGCCGGGGCGGTGACGCGGTTCAATCCGCGCACCGCCACCCGGAGAGGAGCACCACCCATGCGCAGGAGGATTCTCGGCGCAGTCGCGGCGCTCGGGGTCGCCGCCGCCACGACGGTCATCGCCGTGGCAGCCTCGACCCCGGCGACAGCCGCCCCCGCGTACAACTACGCGGAGGCACTGCAGAAGTCCATCTGGTTCTACGAGGCCCAGCAGGCCGGGCCGAAGCCCGCGTGGAGCCGGGTCGGGTGGCGCGGCAACGCCGCCACGACCGACGGCGCCGACGTCGGCCTCGACCTGACCGGCGGCTGGTTCGACGCCGGCGACCACGTGAAGTTCGGCTTCCCGATGGCGTTCTCGACCACCATGCTCGCGTGGGGCGCGGTGGAGTACCGCGACGCGTACGTGCAGTCGGGGCAGCTGACCAACCTGGTGAACAACCTGAAGTTCGTCAACGACTACTTCATCAAGGCGCACCCGTCCCCGAACGTCCTCTATGGACAGATCGGCTCCGGCAACCCCGACCACGCCTGGTGGGGACCGGCCGAGGTGATGCCGATGGCACGACCCTCGTACAAGATCGACGCCACCTGCGGCGGCTCGGACCTCGCCGGTGAGACGGCCGCCGCCATGGCCGCCTCGTCGATCGTGATCCGCCCGACCGACGCCGCGTACGCCGACAAGCTCGTCACGCACGCGAAGCAGCTGTACACGTTCGCCGACACCGTGCGCCGCAAGTACAGCGACTGCATCACCGACGCGGCCAGCTACTACAACTCGTGGAGCGGCTTCAACGACGAGCTCGTGTGGGGCGCGATCTGGCTCTACCGCGCCACCAACGACGCGGCCTACCTCGCGAAGGCCGAGGCCGGCTACGACAACCTCAGCAACGAGAACCAGACCACGACGAAGTCCTACCGGTGGACGATCGCGTGGGACGACAAGTCGTACGGCTGCTACGTGCTGCTCGCCAAGCTCACCGGCAAGCAGCGCTACGTCGATGACGCCAACCGCTGGCTGGACTACTGGACCGTCGGCGTCAACGGCCAGAAGGTGCCCACGTCACCCGGTGGCCAGGCGGTGCTGGACAGCTGGGGCTCGCTGCGGTACGCCGCGAACACGTCCTTCGTGGCGCTGCTCTACAGCGACTGGCTCACCGACGCCACCCGCAAGGCCCGCTACCACGACTTCGGCGCCCGGCAGATCAACTACATCCTGGGCGACAACCCCCGCAAGTCCAGCTACATGATCGGCTTCGGGGCGAACCCGCCGAAGAACCCGCACCACCGCACCGCGCACGGGTCCTGGACGGACCAGATCACCAACCCGGAGGTCTCGCGGCACACGCTGTACGGCGCGCTCGTCGGCGGGCCGTCGTCGCCGAACGACGCCTACACCGACAGCCGGTCCGACTACGTGATGAACGAGGTCGCCACCGACTACAACTCCGGGCTCACCTCCGCCCTGGCCCGCATGTACGGCGAGTACGGCGGCACGGCGCTGTCCGGCTTCCCGGCCGCGGAGACCCCGGACGGGCCGGAGATGTACGTCGAGTCCTCCATCAACACCCCGGGGACCACGTTCACCGAGGTCAAGGCGATGGTCTACAACAAGTCGGCGTGGCCGGCGCGGACCCTCGACCAGGGCTCGTTCCGCTACTACTTCACCCTCGACGGCACCACCACCCCGTCGCAGATCTCGCTCAGCAGCGCCTACAACCAGTGCTCCGCGCCCACCGGCCCGACGCTGGTCAGCGGCAGCACGTACTACGTCACCGTCAGCTGCGCCGGGCAGAAGATCGCCCCGGCCGGCCAGTCCGCGTGGCGGCGCGAGGTGCAGTTCCGCATCTCGTCCGCCGGCACCTGGGACCCGACGAACGACTGGTCGTTCCCGGCCGGCGCCACGCAGAGCCCGAACAACCACATCACGCTGTACGACGGGGCCACCAAGGTCTGGGGCGAGGCTCCCGGCACCGGCCCGGCGGACACCACGCCGCCGTCCACGCCCGGCGCGCCGACCTTCACCAACGTGACCTCGACGTCGGTCACCGCCTCGTGGGCGGCGTCCACCGACAACGTGGGCGTCGCGTCCTACCGGGTGTCCTCGGCGGCGGGGGTCGTCGGGACCACGTCCGGCACGTCCCTGGCCATCACCGGGCTGTCGCCGGCGACCGCGTACAGCTTCCTGGTCGTCGCGGTCGACACCTCCGGCAACACGTCGGCGGCCTCGCCGGTCGGCACCGTCACCACCGCGCCCGCGACCGGTGACGTGACCCCGCCGTCGAAGCCCGGCACGCCGGTCGCGTCGGCGGTCACCAGCAGCGGCGCGACCCTCACCTGGGCCGCGTCGACCGACGCCGTCGGTGTCACCGGCTACGACGTCCTGCGCCTCGGCGGCACCGCCGGACCGGTCGTCGTCGCCACCGCCACCGGCACGACCGCCACGGTCACCGGCCTGACGGCGTCGACGGCGTACCAGTTCGCGATCCGGGCGAAGGACGCCGCCGGCAACCTGTCGGTGCTGTCCGACCCGGTCACGGTCACGACCACCGGCACCACCGCCGGCAAGTCCTGCGAGGCCACCTACCGCGTCACGAACCAGTGGGGCGACGGCTTCAACGGCGAGGTGACCGTGCGCAACTCCGGCGGCCAGGCGATCACCGGCTGGACGGTCACGTTCACGTTCCCGGGCAACCAGCGGGTCACCAACGGCTGGTCCGGCGTCTGGACGCAGACCGGCGCCGCCGTCACGGTCCGCAACGCCGACTGGAACGGCGCCCTGGCACCCACCGCGTCGACGGCGGCCGGGTTCAACGCCTCCGTCAGCGGCACCAACACCGCTCCTGCCACGCTCACCTGTACCGCGAGCTGAGTCATCCGGTCGGCCCCGGCGCATCGCGCGCCGGGGCCGTACCATTGGCAGGGATGATCGACCTCGATGTGCCCGCGGCCGCCACGGTGCCACCCCGGCACCGCCGCGGCGTGCTGCCGCGGGTCGCGGTGCTGGCCGCGTGCGTCGTGACGGCCGCGGTGCCGGCCGCCGCGCCCGTGCCGGTGTCGGTGGGGCAGCGGCTGCCGGTCCCGAGCTACTGCACCGGCGACCCGCTGCCGGGCGGCCGCCTCAACATCGTCGAGGACCACGTGTACATCCTCCTCGACGGCCAGACCGGCGTGGTCCTGAGCACCGGCCGCTGCCCCCGCTGATGACCGACGCGAGCGAGGTGCTGTTCCTCGGCGGCAGGTCAGGGGTCGGCAAGAGCAGCGTCGCGGCGAAGCTGCACGCGCAGCTGTCGGCGGCCGGTGTGCGGCACTGCGTCGTCGAAGGGGACAACCTCGACCTCGCGTACCCGCCGCCGTGGGAGCACCAGCTCGCGGAGCGCAACCTCGCCGCCATGTGGGCCAACTACCGCGCCCTCGGCTACCGCCGCCTGATCTACACCAACACCGTCAGCGTCCAGCAGGTCGCCGCGCTCACGGCCGCGATGGGCGACGCCCCACGCGTCACCGCCGTCCTGCTCACCTCCTCCGACGCGACCGCCCGCACCCGGCTGGCCCGCCGCGAGATCGGCACCGCCTACGACCTGCACGTGCAGCGCAGCGACGCCGCCGCCAGGTCCCTTGCCGCGACGGTGCCCCCGTCGGTCCACCGGATCCCCACCGACGACCGGACCGTCGCCGACGTCGCCGCCTCGGTCCTGGCGCTCACCGGCTGGGCCACTCGTTAGGGTCCGCGCCGGAACGGGTAGCAGACGGTGTATGCCCCCTCACATCGCGCAGTGCACCATCGACGTCATCGACCTCGACCTGATGACCGGCTTCTGGTCCGGCGCACTCGGTTACACCACCGGCCCCGCGGAGGAGGGCGGCACGCACCTGTTCGGGCCGCCCGGCGCGCCGTCGGTCTTCCTGCAGCGCGCAGCCACCCCGCACCCTCCGAAGAACCGCGTCCACCTGGACCTCATCCCCGACGGCGACGTGGAGGCGGAGGTGGTCCGGCTCGTCGGCCTCGGCGCCCGCCCCACCGACGCCGGCCAGACCGGCACCGAACCCTTCACCGTCCTCGCCGACCCCGAAGGCAACGAGTTCTGCCTCCTGCACGCCGACCCCCGCTCCCGCTGAGCCCCGCGGCGCGACGGCCGGGCGGAAGTTCCGTCGCGGCGTCGGTTGCCACGGCGACGCTGAACGCGCGGCGGCCTGGGAAGCTCGCGCTCTTCGACGCGCGGGTCTTCACCGTCGCCGACCCGGCGGAGGTCGCCAACTACTTCATCTGGCGGCAGCGCGACGCCGTCCGCAATAGCATCACCATGGCGGCCCAGGCGGTGTTCCCGCACAGCCGGCTCCAGGGCGTGCACTCCGGGCAGGCCCAGGACATGCTTTACACCGAGCACGGCATCAACTGGAACGACTACCCCGACGGCTGCAAGCGCGGCCGCGTGGTCGTCAAGGCGTCCGGCGAGCGCACGGTGACGTTCGTGCACAAGCGCACCGGTGAGCCGGAGACCGTTACCGCGCTGCGCTCGTGGTGGGAGACCAGCCCGGCGCCGCACTTCACCGCGGCCCCAGACGGCTTCCTGGCGAGCACGATCCCCGCGCTGCCGCGGCTCGCCACGCCGGCCTGACGAGGCCGGAAAACCGCGTGCGCGGGGCGGCGGCGCGTGTTGCGATCACAGCATGACGATCGACCACGGGGTGCTTCGGTTCGAGCGGGTGTTCGCGATGGCGGACTCGGTGGTTGTCGCCGGCTACGTGGCCCGGCGGCACCGGGAGTGCGTCTCGGTGGCGGTCCGGGCGTTGCTGCCGGGCCGCCGGCCGCAGCGGGATCCGGGCGGGCCGGCGCGGGAGACGCTGTTCGCCAGGCACGGCGCCGGCCGGGGCGGCCACCTGGGCGGCCGCCGGCAGGCATGGTCGTCGCGCCGCCGGGGCAGCGGCCGGTCGCCCCTCTGCGTGGACGGCGCGGGCGCGCGCGGACGGTGACGGTCGCGCGCCCGTGAAGTGGCGGCCCCGGGACGGTTCCCGGGGCCGCACGCACGCCGGTCAGAAGCGCTTCGCGGCCTCGACCGCCTCGGCGGTGGCCAGGGCGCGGCCCGCCTCGGCGTCGGCGGTGGCGAGGTTGGGGCGGAAGGTGACCGGCGTGATGTCGGTGATGCCCGCCCAGCGCAGCCACCCCTCGAAGAACGGGCGCTGGAAGTCGGCGCCGAAGGCCGGGCCGCGGCCCTCGCCGTAGACGGCGCTGGTGTAGACGACCGCGGCCTTGCGGCCGGTGAGCAGGCCGCTGTACCCCTCGGCGGGGTCGAACCCGAAGACCAGGCCCGGCTGGCTGACCACGTCGATGAACTGCTTGAGGATGTACGGGACCCCGGCGTTCCACATGGGGACCGAGAAGAGCAGCTTGTCGGCGGCGGCGAGGCGGTCGAACGCGGCCCGCGCGGCGGCCCAGGCGGCGGCGCCCTCGCCGGTGGGCTCGACCCCCGCGAACACGTCCATCTTCGCGCCGGCGGCGGCTGGGCCGAACGCCGGCAGCGTGCCGTCCCACAGGTCCCACTCGGCGATCTCGTGGTCGGGGTGCTGCTCGCCGTACACCTGCAGGAAACGCGACGCGAGCGCGAGTGACTCGGAGCGGGTGCCGCGTGGGGACGCCGAGATGTGCAGCAGCTTGGTCATCGGGAACCTCCGAAAGAAAGTGTGTGCGCACGCACCTAACAAGGCGAAGTTAGCCACTTGCGTGCGCACGCACAAGAGTTGGTACGGTGTGACGATGGACAACACGGCCGCCTGGGCGGGCCTGCTGCGGGTGCACGCCGCGCTGGTCCCGGTGCTGGACCAGGAGCTGCAGGCGGCCCACGGCCTGCCGCTGACCTGGTATGACGTGCTGCTGGAGCTCAACTCGGCGAAGGACCGCCAGCTCACGATGGGGGAGCTGGGCGCGAAGGCGGTGGTCAGCCGCAGCCGCAGCAGCCGGGTCGTCGACGAGCTCACCAGGGCCGGCCTCGTCGAGCGGGTCGCCAACCCGGCCGACGGGCGCTCGGCGTTCGCGCGGATCACGGCCGCGGGCCGGGCCAGGCTGCGGGCCGCCGCGCCGACCTACCTCGCCGGCATCGAGGCGCACTTCACCAGCAGGATGACCGCGGCCGAGGCGCGCACGGTCGCGACGGCATTGGAAAAAGTGCTCAAGGGGTAGATACTCACCGGGCATGGAGAAGGGCCCGGGTCGTGACCTCGCGCACGCGCTGCGCACCGGCCCGTTCTCCGCGGCGCTGCACCTCGCCATCGAAGACCGCGGCATCCGCCTCGACGAGATCCAGCAGCAGCTCGCCAGCAAGGGTGTCAGCGTCAGCATCACCACGCTGAGCTACTGGCGGCGGGGGCGCAGCCGCCCCGAGCGGCCCGAGTCGCTCAAGGCCGTCCGGCTGCTCGAGCAGATCCTGGCGCTGCCCGAGGAGTCGCTGATCGTGCAGCTCGGGCCGCGCCGCCCGCGGGGGCGCTGGCTGAGCCAGCCGCCGGGCACCATCGACGTCGACCGGCTGTTCAGCGACGGCACCAGCGTGGCCAAGATGGTCGGCGAGCTCGACCGGTGGATGTACCACGAGCTGACCAGGCTGAGCCTGCACGACCTGTACGTCGTCGGGCCCCAGCGGCAGGAGCTGGGCCTGACCTGCCGGCAGGTGCTGCGGGCCAACATCGACCGGGTCTCCCGCACCGTCGCGGTCTTCCTCACCGACGACCCGGCCGCGAAGGTGACCGTCAGCGCGATCCGCAACTGCCGCATCGGCCGGGTCCGGTCCGACGCCGGCGGGCTCGTCGCGGCGGAGATCATCTTCGACCGGATGCTGGCGCAGGGGGAGACGGTGGTGCTGGAGTACCAGTACCGCAGCGACTCGCTCTCCGCGACCGACAACTACTACCGGGGCTTCTCGACCCCGGTCACCGAGTACGTGCTGCAGGTCCAGTTCGACCACGACGCGGTGCCGGCGCGCTGCCGGCGGTTCGAACGCCGCGCGCTCAACGCGCCGGACCAGGGCGTGTGGGAGACGTGGATCGGCTCGACCCACGGCGCCCACGTCGTCGCGTCCGACGTACCCCCCGGCATCGTCGGCATGCGATGGGAGTGGGAGTGAGCCTCGTTGATCACTCCCACCCCCGGACGGTGACCGGGCGCCCGATGTCGGCGGGCGCCCGGCCGGCTTTCAGGAGGCGCTGATCGACACGTCGTCGAGGACGAAGCTGGTCTGCAGCGACCAGTCCTCGACGCCGTTGAACTTCAGCGTGACCGTCTGCCCCGCGAACGCGCTCGCGTCGATGACCTTCTCCACGTACCCGTTGGTCTTGTCCAGGTTCGTGTACGTGGCCACGGTGGTGCTGCCGAGGGTGACGGTCAGCTTGTCGTAGGCCAGGTTCTCGGTCTCCGCGGTGGTGATGCGGATCCAGAAGCGCAGCTGCACGGTCGTGCAGCCGGACGGGACCGCCACGGGCTGCGAGACGGTGTCGGTCTGCACCCGCCCGCCGCCGTTGAGCCACGCGTTGCGGGTGCCGCTGCGCGCCGGGTACTGCGACCACGTGCCGATCACGTTCGCGGTCGAGGTCCACGGCGACGTGCCGTTCTCGAAGCCACCGTTGCCGACGGGCTGCGAGGGTGTGCAGCCGCCGCCACCGGTGGTGACCGTCCAGGTGAACTGGGTCGACGCGGTCTTGTTCGCCGCGTCCTTCAGGGTCACCGTGACGTTCGAGGTGCCCGCCGTCGTCGCGCTGCCGGTGATCCGACCGGTCGACGCGCCGATGGACAGCCCGGCCGGGAGGCCGGACGCGCTCCAGGTGTACGGCGTGGTGCCGCCGCTGCCCTGGACCTGCACGTCGACCTGCTGGCCGACGACGGAGCTCTTGTCGCCCGGGTTGGTCACGGCCGGGTCGGTCGGCGTGCCGCCGCCGATGAACGCCGTGTACAGCAGCACGTTGGGCGAGCCGCTCCCCGCGCTGGTGATCTTCCCGGTGGTGCCGTTGTTCACGAGCGCGTCGCGGACCTGCGCCGGCGTCGCGTTCGGGTTCGCGCCCAGGTACAGCGCGGCGGCGCCGGCCACGTGCGGCGACGCCATCGAGGTGCCGGTCATCGTCGCGCTGCCGGTGTTGCTGGAGTACGACGCCGACACGATGCTCGTCCCCGGCGCGAACAGGTCCAGGCACGAGCCGTAGTTGCTGGTGCTGTTGCGGGCGTCGGAGCTGTTGCTGTTGCCGACGGTGATCGCCGCGGCGACGCCCTGCGGGCTGTAGTAGCAGGCGTCGTCGCCGTTGTTGCCGGCCGCCTGCACGAACTGCACGCCCGAGCTGATCAGGCTCGACACGGCGCTGTCCATGGCCTGGCTGCTGCACCGGCTGCCGCAGCCGATCGAGTAGTTCGCGACCGCCGGCTTCTGGGCGTTGGTGCGCACCCAGTTGATCCCCGCGATCAGGTCGTCGTTGGTGCCGGAGCCCTGGCAGTTCAGGACGCGGACCGAGACGAGGTTCGCCTTCTTCGCGATGCCGTACGTGGTGCCGACGGCGGTGCCCGCGACGTGCGTGCCGTGGCCGTGGCAGTCGGCGGGGTTGCTGTCCCCGTCGACGATGTCGGTGCCCTGCTTCACCCGGCCGCTGAACTCGGTGTGGCTCGCGTTGAGGCCGGTGTCCAGCACGTACACGGTGACGCCCTGGCCCGGGTTCGCCGCGTAGGTGAACGACTGGTTCAGCGGCAGGCTCCGCTGGTCGATGCGGTCGTCGCCCCAGTTGGGCGGGTTGTTCTGGGTGTCGAGGACGGTGATGCGCTGGACCGCCTCGACCGACGCGACGGCCGGGTCTGCGGCCAGCCGCTGCGCCTGCTGCACGGACATGTTCGCCGAGAAGCCCCGCTGCACGCTGTCGAACACGTGCCGGGTCTGCCCGCCGAACCTGCCGGTGAGCCGCTGGGCCTGGGTGGCGATCGCGGTGGAGCCGTCCTTCAGCGTGACGATGTAGCGACCCGCCACCGCGTCGGGACTGTCCGCGTACAGGATCGCGCCCTGCGCGACGGCCGCCGCCGGCGCGGCCGCCGCGAAGGCGCCGGCCAGCCCCGCCACGAGCGCGACGCCGGCCGCCGTAATTCGGTGGAACACGGTGAGACCTCCTCCGAGGGGATGCCAGCTCCGTGGCCGGGTCCGGTTGACGCCGACCCCGGAGGGCTGGAGCAGAAGGTAGGAGGACGCGACCGGCGAAGGTCACCCCGGTGAACAGACGTCGACGATCTGCGCCGTCAAAACTGTTTATGAGTTGCGCGCGCTCACCGGCAGTGACCGGTGGATCGGTTGAGAAGTCAGCCGGCCATGAGCCGTCCGGCTAAAAGCTGCGTCGAAGAGTGCGGCGAAAGATCGCTTCGTGCGAGGCTGGCCGCGGCACCCGCACCAGCTCAGGAGGCACGGATTTGAGCAACAACCTGGACGTCGCGCTGAAGAGCGCGATGAACATCGAGGGGGCGTTCGCGGTCGCGCTCGTCGACTACACCAGCGGCATGACGCTGGGCACCCTCGGCGGCGGCGCCGACTTCGACATCACGGTGGCCGCGGCCGGCAACACCGACGTCGTGCGGGCGAAGCTGCGCACCATCGAGATGCTCGGTCTCGGCGAGCCGATCGAGGACATCCTCATCACGCTCGACAGCCAGTACCACATCATCCGGCCGCTGCACTCCCGCAACGGTCACGGGTTGTTCCTGTACGTGGCGCTCGCGAAGGCGCGCGCCAACCTCGCGCTGGCCCGCCACCAGCTGCGCGCCATCGAAGAGGGCCTCGAACTGTGACGTCCGGCTTCTTCGGCGGCGCCCCCGACGCCGACGGCCTGCCGCGCAGGGAGAGCCTCGAGCCCGGGGGCGGCGTCGGCCAGCTGCAGCCGCCGCGGCTGGGCGCGCGGCCGGAGCCGCTCGACGCCGCTCTGTCCCCGGTGCGCGCCGCGATGGCGGACCTGCGCCTGCGCGTGCCGGGGGTCCGCGGCAGCGTGCTCGCCGGCGTCGACGGCCTGCTGGTCACCTACGACCTGGGCGCGTACGACGCCGGCGGAGGCACCGAGCCGCACGACGCGGCCGCGCTCGCGGCGACGACGTTCGGCCTGGGCCGGCAGGTGGCGCTGGTGCTGGGGCAGTCACCGTTCCGGGACGCGACCATGCGCAACGACGGCGGCTACTTCACCGTGTACGCCGTGGACGGCAGCACGCTGCTCGCGGTGCTCGGCAGCGACGGGCTCAACGTCGCCCGCCTGCACCTGGAGGCCCGCCCGACCTGCCAGCAGCTCGCCGCGCTGCTCTGAGCCCCGCCCCGGTCCCGCCCGGCACCGTGCCCGCCCCACGCGGCGCCGGCTACCAGCGGTCGTGGTGCACGGCGTCGGCGAGCGGGGCCCGGCGGCGCCAGCCGTGCCGCTCCAGGTCGGGGACGGACTCCAGGTGGGTCACCGGGCCCAGGCACAGCCACGCGACCGGGCGGATGCCGGCCGGGACGCCCAGCAGCTCACGGACGAACGGCTCGCGGTAGAACGACACCCAGCCGACGCCGAGCCCCTCCGCGGTCGCGGCCAGCCACAGGTTCTGGATGGCGAGGCAGACGGAGTAGAGGCCGGCGTCGGCGATCGCGTGCCGGCCGAGGACCGCCGGGCCGCCGCGGCCGGGGTCGTACGTGACGACCACGGACAGGGTCGCCTCCAGCACGCCGTCGATCTTGATGCGGGCGAAGGCCGCGGCCCGGTCGGCGTCCAGCGTCGCGGCGAACGTGTCGCGCTCGGTGCGGACGTGGTCGTGGAAGGCGCCGCGCAGGGCGGGGTCGCGGACGAGGACGAAGTCCCACGGCTGGGACAGGCCGACGCTCGGCGCGGCGTGGGCGGCGCCCAGCACGCGGTCGAGGACGTCGCCGGGGATCGGCGCGCCGGTGAACTGGCCGCGCACGTCGCGGCGGCGGTGCACGACGTCGTACAGGTCGGTGCTCATCAGGGCAGGCTCCCGCTGCTCGTGGCCGCCCGTCAGGGACGGCCGGTGGCCGCGAGGCCGGTCTTCGGACTCTCGGATCAACGCCTGCACCGTCCGCCTTCCCAGCCCTGAGGCCAGTGACCGCGCACCGCTGGTGCGCATGGACGGCAGCTCCCCGATCACCGCGGCGGGCCCGTGCCGGATTCACACCGGCTTCCCGATTCTCCCCGGTCGCCCGGGGCACCTCGCTTCAGTTCGTGCCGTCCGGCAGCATACGCGGCGGCCCGGCCGGGCCGCGGCAATAGCGGCCCGTCGGGGCTCAGTCCGCGGCATTCGCGGCCCGTCGGGGCTCAGGGCACGCAGAGCCGGTAGTGGGTGGTGAGCCGGCCGTCCTCGACGAGGTGGAACGCGAGCGCCGGCGGCGGCTCGGGCCGGTCCTCGGGCTCCCACGGCAGCACCATCGTCGACTCGACGCCCGGCGCGGCGAGCACGGGCACGCCCGCGAACGTGCCGACGGCGGCGCTGTGGACGTGCCCGCACAGGACGGCGAGCACGTCCGGGTGGCGGCGGAGGACGTCGGCGAGCCGCCCGGCGCCGAGCTGGCGGACCTGGTCCGCGGCGGGCTTGCCCACCGGCACCGGCGGATGATGGCAGCACACGAACGCGGGCGTGCCCGCCGCCGCAGCGAGGGTGCCGTCGAGCCACCGGAGGGTGCCGTCGTCGAGCCAGCCCTCGGCGTGCCCGGGCACCGACGAGTCGCACAGCGCGAACAGCACCCCCGCCACGGTCTCGGCGCGGTCGGTCCGGAACGCGGCCGGGTCGTCGTGGTTGCCGGGCACCGCGAGGACGGGCACACCGAGCTTCCGGAGGCGGCCGAACGCCGCGTATTCGGCGTCGAGTCCGTGGTCGGCGACGTCGCCGGTGACGAGCACGGCGTCCACCGGTTCGCGGAGGCTGCCGATGTACGCGATGACGCGGTCGAACCGGTCGGTCGGCTGCGCGCCGAGGTGGAGGTCGCTGAGGTGGGCGATGAGCACCCCTGCCGGTTACCCCGGCCGGCGCGCGGCTACCGCGGCGGGCGCGCGCCATCCGCGACGGTCCCGCGGCGCCTGCGGCGGGTGCGCGTTGCCCGTGGCGGTCCCGTGGCGGGTGCGCATTGCCCGCGGGGGTTCGTGGCTACCGCAGCAGGTGTGCGCTGCCCGCGGTTTCGAAGGCGGCGCGGACGTCGGCGATGCCCTCGGTGAAGTGGGCCCAGCTGTCGACGTGGACCGGCACCACGGTCTTCGCGTCCAGGAGCCTGGCCGCCGCCAGCATCCCCGCCGCGCCGAGGGTGAGGTCGGCGTCGCCGAGCAGGGCGGTGCGGGCCCGGCCGCCGAACAGGATCGCCACGTCGACGGACGGGAAGCGCGCCGCGACCGCGGCGACGACGTCCAGCGACGCGTTGTCGCCGCTGACGTAGACGGTCGGCAGGCCGTCGCCGTGCAGGACGAACCCGGTGACCGGGCCGGTGAGGTGCTCGGTGCCGTCGGGGCCGTGCCGCGCGGGGACGGCGGTGACCCGCACGTGGCCGCCGCCGGGCCGGGGCAGGTCGGTGTGGGACCACGGCTCCAGGCCGGTGACCTGGCCGCCCAGGCGGGCGGCCGCCGCCGGGGTGCTGAGCACCACCGGTACCGATGCCGCGAACGCACGACCGAGGGTGTCGAGGTTGTCGGGGTGCTGGTCGTGCGAGAGCAGCACGACGTCGACGGCGCCGGCGTCGTCGGGGGTGCCGGCGGCGGGCTCGGTCTTGGTCAGCACGCGGCTGCCGAGCGGGTACTGCCCGGGCGGGTCGAACGTGGGGTCGGTGATGAACGTGACGCCACCGACGCCGAACACCACCGTCGGGCCGCCGAACCGCTGGAACTGTATCGTCATGGGCTTCACCTTCCCCGGTCCCGGTGCCCGCCGGCAGTGGCTGGAACGCCATCCTCCGATACGATCGAGCCATGACGCGCTCGGCGACGACGGTCGGGGTGCTCATCGGCGACGGCGCGCCGATGCTGGAGGTCGCCGTGGCGCCCCGGGTGTTCGGCGTCGCGGACGCCTTCGACGTGCGGACCGCGGGGGAGCACCCCGGCCCGCTGACGACGACCGCCGGCATCGCCCTCACCGCCCCGCACGACCTCGACGCCCTCGACACCGCCGGCGTCGTCGTCGTGCCCGGCTGGCGGGTGCCCGGCGGCGCGCCGGTCGCGCCCGGCATCCTCGACCGGCTCCGCCGCGCGCACGACGAGGGCGCCACCGTGGTCGGGCTGTGCCTGGGCGCGTTCGTGCTCGCCGAGGCCGGCCTGCTCGACGGCCGCCGCGCCACGACGCACTGGCGGCACCTGCCCGAGTTCGCGTCCCGCTTCCCCGCGGTCGACGTCGTCGAGGACGTGTTGTATGTCGACGAGGGCCCGGTCGTCACCAGCGCCGGCAGCGCCGCGGGCCTCGACGCCTGCCTGCACCTGCTGCGTCGCGACCACGGCCCGGCGCTCGCCAACGCGGCCGCCCGCGCCCTCGTCGTCGCCCCGCACCGAGCCGGCGGGCAGGCCCAGTTCATCGAGCGCCCGGTCCCGCGGCCGCGCGACGGCGACGCCGTGGGCGACGCGATGCGCTTCGCCCTGGAGCGCCTCGACGACCCGACCCTGGACGTCGACCGCCTCGCCGCCACCGCCCACCTGAGCCGCCGCACGTTCGACCGCCGCTTCCGCGAGGCGACCGGCTCGTCCCCGCTGCGCTGGCTGCTCCAGCAGCGCGTGCTGCGCGCCCAGCACGTCCTGACCACCACCGACCTGGACATCGACGCGGTCGCCCGCGCCTGCGGCTTCACCGACGGCGTCGCCCTGCGCCCCCACTTCCGCCGCCAGGTCGGGATCCCGCCGCACTCGTACCGCGCCGGCTTCCGCACCCCCTGACGCCGCCCGCTCCGCCCGGTTTCATGGCCGCCGCTTCCGGCTCGGCGGTGCGCCGGTTCCGGCGGCTCAGTGGGGGAGCAGGAGGGCGGGCAGGTCGCGCAGTGAGCCGATCCGGTGCGCCTCGCCGGGTGGGGCGGTGCCGGGGCGGTCGAGGTGGACGGCGCGCAGGCCGGCGGCGCGGGCCGGGAGGACGTCCAGGTCGTGGCGGTCGCCGACGCTCACGACGGTCTCCGGGGCGAGGCCCCAGCGGCGGCACGCCTCGGTGAAGACGGCGGGGTCGGGCTTGAACAGGCCGAGGGTCTCGGCGGTGTAGACGGGTCCGGCGAGGTCGCGCAGGCCGATGCGGGCGAGCTTGGCGGTCTGCTGCTCCTCGATGCCGTTGGTGAGGACGGCCGTGCGCAGCCCCGCCCGCCGGATCGCCGCCAGCGCCGGGCGGGCGTCGGGGTAGGCGGCCCACGACTGCTCGTACATCAGCAGAAAGCCGGAGAAGAGGGTGTCGAGCCGCCCGTCGTCCTCGCAGGGGGTGCCGACGGCGGCGAGGAAGTCGCGGAGCCTGCGGCGGCGCTGCTGCTGGAACGTGACCAGCCCGGCCCGCCACGCCTCGAGGTGCCGCTCCTGGACCGTCGCCCACAGGGTCCGGGTGCCGGCGTCCGGCTCGACCCCGATCGTGGGCAGCCAGCGCAGGAGGGCCGCGCTGACGGCGGCCTCGTGGTCGAGCAGGGTGCCGTCGAGGTCGAGCAGGACGCCGCGCAGCTTCACCCCGCGAACTCTACGGGGTGAAGTTCATAACCCTATTTCCTATCGGAAAGGCAGATACACGATCGCCCGGTGGGCCGTCGCGGTCTGCCCGCCGGCCGGCCCGCGGGCCACACCGGCGACCTCGACCTCGGCGGCCTGCTGCTGCTCGGTGGCGCCACCCTCGCCCTCAACCTGGTGCTGTCGTTGTACCTGCAGGACGGCTTGCACCACCCGCCGCTCGCCGCCGCGGCGATCGCGCTGCCGAGCGCGGTCGGCTTCACGCTGACGTCGGTGCTCGCCTCGGGGCTGCGGCGGCGGGGGACCACGGTCGCGCTCGGCGTCGCGGTGGCCGGCATCGCGACCTCCATCGCCGCGGTCGAGCTCCTTCCGGAGAGGCAGGTGGTGTGGGCCCTCGCGGTGGGGCAGTTCGTGACGGGGGCGGCGGGCGGCTACGTCAAACTCGCCGAACCAGGCGCTGACCCTGTCCCACGCGCCGCCGGGCGCCAACGGGCTCAGCGCCGCGCTGCTGCGGCTGTCGCAGCGGCTCGCCGCGAGCGTGAGCATCGCGGCCGTCAGCGGCATCTTCCTGGCGACGGCGGCCGTGCCCGACGGTCACACCGCCGCGATGGCCCGCGGTGCGGCGCTGTGCCTGGGACTCGCCACGCTCGGCCTGCTCTTCGCCGCCCTCGACCGCGACCGGCCCCGGGACGCGCCCGGCCCGCCGCCCGTCGCGGCCGGGCGCTCGCCGCGGGTGCCATCCGGGTCCTGATCGCGGGCATCGGCGGCGCTATTGGTCGCCGTGGATGGGCGGTGCCTAGCGTGGCCGGCGTGTACATCGCCCGGCCGGTGTCGACCGGTCCGCAGCACCGGGTCGTCGTCGGCCATCAGCTCTTCGGGATCGACGCGGCGGTCCGCGCGTTCGCCGACCGGCTCGCCGCCGAGGGCTGCCTGGTCGCCGTGCCCGACCTGTACCACCGCAGCGCACCCGGCGTCGAGCTCCCGCAGGACGACGAGGGGCGGGCCCGCGGCTTCGAGCTGCTGCACCGCCTCGACCGGGACGAGGTCGTCGCCGACGTCGCGGCGGCGGTCGACGTCCTCGGCGGCGACCCGTCCGGCGTCAGCATGGTCGGGCTGAGCGTCGGCGGGCACGCCGCCTATCTCGCCGCTGCGCGGCTCGGGCTGGCGGCGACCGCGGTGCTCTACCCGGGCTGGCTCACCGGCACCCAGATCCCCATGAGCCGCCCCGAGCCGACGGTGACGCTGACCCCCGCCGTCACGGGCCGCCTGCTCCTTCTCGTCGGCGGCGCCGACCACGTCGTGCCGCCCGGGGACGTCGCCACCGTCGCCGCGGCGCTGCGGGACGCGGGCGTGCGGCACGAGGTCGTCGTCTACCCGGACGCGCCGCACGCGTTCCTGCTGCCCGGTCCTCCCACGTACCGCCCGGAGCCCGCCGCCGACGCGTGGCGGCGGATCCTGGAGCTGATCACGGCCTCGTAGGGTTGGACGCATGCGCGCCATCCGCTGCGACCGCTTCGGCGGCCCCGAGGTCCTCTCGCTCGCCGACGTCCCCGACCCGGAGCCCGGCCCCGGCCAGCTGCTCGTCGACGTCGGCGCCGCCGGCGTCAACTACGCCGACACGTATCGCACGCTCGGCACGTACAGCGGCGGCCAGACCCTGCCGTTCATCCCCGGCACCGAGGTCGTGGGGCGCACCACCGGGGGCAGGCGGGTCGCGGCGCTCACCTTCGCCGGCGGCGGCTACGCGGAGCGCGCCGTCGTGTCCACTGTGGACGCCGTGGACGTGCCGGACGCCGTCGCCGACGGCGCCGCGCTCGCGCTGCTGGTGCAGGGCCTCACCGCGTGGCACCTGCTGCACGGCAGCGCCGCCCTGCGCCCAGGCGAGACGGTCGTCGTCAACGCCGCCGCCGGCGGCGTCGGCACCCTCGCGGTGCAGCTGGCCCGGCACCTCGGCGCGGGCCGGATCATCGCCGCCGCGTCCAGCCCCGCGAAGCGCGACCTCGCCGTGTCCCTCGGCGCCGACACGGCCGTCGACAGCGACCCCGGCGGCTACCCGGCCCGCGTCCTGGCCGCCAACGGCGGCGCACCGGTCGACGTCGTGCTGGAGTCGACCGGCGGGCCCGCGTTCGCGGCCGCGCTGGAGGTCCTCGCGCCGCTCGGCCGGCTGGTCACCTACGGCGACTCGTCCCGCCTCGGCCGCCCGCCCGTCGACCCATCGCTGCTCGCCGACCGCAGCGTCGCCGTCGCGGGCTTCTGGCTGCGCCCCGTCCTCACCCGCCCGGACGCGTTCGCCGGGCCCCTCGGGCAGCTGCTGGACCTGACCGCGTCCGGGGTCCTGCGGCCGCAGGTTGGGCCCGCGTATCCGCTGCAGGACGCCCGCCGCGCCCACGAGGACCTGCTCGCCCGCCGTACCACCGGCAAGCTCGTCCTCACCGTCGACCGGCCTCGCTGACGGCTTTGCTGACGGGCTCGCTGACGGCTTTGCTGACGGGCTCGCTGACAGCTTGCTGACGGGCTCGCTGACGGCTTTGCTGACGGCCTTTCGCGCAACGACCGTTACCGGGCCGGCGGGGCGAGGTGGCGGTCGAGGAAGGCGGTGACGGTGCCGGCGAGTTCCAGGCGGTGGTCGGAGAGCGCGTGGTCGGTCGGGAAGAGCGTGTGCTCGAGGAGGATGTGCGGCCGCTGCTCGTACGCGCGAACCAACGGCACATGGTGAAGCTCGTGCGGGGTGACGGGGTCGCGGCCGGTGCCGATCAGCAGGACCGGGCGGCCCTCGAACGCGGGGGCGAGGCCGGCCAGGCGCCAGGCGGGTCCGGCGGCGGTCATCTCGCGCACGAGGGCCTCGCCGCTGGTGCCGCGCAGCGGGAGCAGGTCGCTGCCGAGCGCCTCCACGCACTCGGCCCGCACCACCGAATCCGCGCACAGCCGCGCCGCGGTGCCGACGTCGAACCCGGCGACGGACACGGTCGCGCGGACGGCGGGGTCGGCGGCGGCGGTCATCAGCGCCGCGAACCCGCCGAGGCTGTGGCCGGCGACCGCGACCCGCGACGGATCCAGGCGGTGCGTGGCCGCGAACGCCTCCTCGCGGACGGCGGCCACGACCGCGGCGGAGTCCTCCAGGACGTGCCGCCACGAGTAGTCGCCGCCCATGCCCCACGAGCCGCGGTAGTGGAAGACGAGCGCCGCGTAGCCCGCCCGGCGCAGCGCCTGCGCGAGGTCGAAGTTGCGCTCGTTGCCCGGGAAGCCGTGCAGGAGCACGACGACCGGGTGCGGACCGTCCCCGGCGGGCAGGTGCAGGACGCCGGCGAGGCGCTCGCCGCCGCTGGTGAAGCTGACCGCGGGTGTGCCGGCGTACGGTGGCGTCGTCATCGTCCGGACGCTAGCACCCGGCAACCGTCGCGCAGCGAGTTGTCCAACGGTGTCCAACGACAGGCGATAGACAGATGTCACATCGACACAATGCACGCATGGCGGCGTCGCAACTCGTACACGATGAAGCGTTCTGGAACTATTGGGAGCAGACCCGGCAGAACGGCACGCACCAGCACACCGGACGGTTACGGGCCTGGCGGGAGGACGGCGGGCGGCTGCTGGCGATGCTGACCGTGCAGCCGTACTTCGAGGACTACGGCTGCACGATCCCGCAGCAGGTGCGGGCGAGGTTCCCGTTCTCGGGGCGGCTCGTCGACGTCGTGTCGTATGAGCCGGGCTGGTGGGGCGGCAGCTGCCGGTATCACATCGCGGACCCGGCGCACGTGAGCGTGCAACGATGGATGTCGGTGGACGCGCGCGCGGTCGCCAGGCGTCTGGGGCCCGGGTTCCTGATCGACGACGAGGCGGACACGACGTTCGGCCAGCTCGGGGCGTGAGGTCTTGCCGCTCGGCCCTGGTGGCGTAAATATCGGGTAAAACCGCATATATGCGGTTTGGCGTCCGTAGCGTCGGGTTGATGAGGATGGTTCACAGGCTGGTGGGCGCTCTGGCCGCCCTCGCGGTGACCGGTGCCCCGGCACTCTCCGCGCCCGCCACCGCACTCGTTCCTGTTGCCCCTGCGGCTTCCCCGTCTCCGGCGGCTGTGCCTCCGTCGGGTTCGGCGCCTTCGGCTCCTTCAGCTTCGTCTTCTTCGGCTTCGTCTCCTTCAGCGTCGGCTTCGGCGTCGGCGTCGGCTTCGGCTTCGGCTTCGGCTTCGGAGGATCTTCGGCCGGCGCTGCTGACCGCGGCGGACCTGCCCGACGGGTTCGTGCCGATCGCCGCGGCCACCAACGACAACGGCGCGGTCACGCTCGGCGGCAACTTTCCCGGCTGCCCCTCGCTGGACCCGGTGACCGGCGACGGCACGACGGCCGCCGCCGTCACGTACAGCAAGGGCGCCGTCGGCCCGTACCTGACGCACGCGCTCGTGCACTTCCCGACCGGCGGCGCCGCGACGGCGATGGACCGGCTCGCCGCCGCGGTCACCACGTGCAAGTCGTTCAGCCAGGAGCTCGCCGGGATCACGGTCCGCTTCACGCTCGCGCCCACCGAGGTGCCGACGACACTCGGCCAGAGCGCCTTCGGGGTGCGCATGACCGGCGACACCGACTTCGGCATCGCGGTCACCGCCGACATCGTCGCCGTCCGCCGCGGCGAGTTCGTGCTGTGGCTCAACGACATGACCGTCGGCACCACACCCGCCGGCATGGTCACAACCCTCGCAAAGGCCGCCGCCGACCGCTGCGCCTCCCGCATCAAGGGCTGCTGACGTTCGATTTCGCCAGTGCCACGACCACGTATTACGATGCGTAGCGAGCCCGCTCCGAGCCGAAATCACGATTTGGTGGCCGGTGTTACCGTGTGAGGGTCGGAACACGTCACGGGCATCGGTCTCCTCAACGAGTCGCGGCCGACGAGTTCGCGGCTCAGAAGTGGCTCAGGAACCGCTGCCAGCGAGGACGCCCCAACGGCCGCGGGCGACGTAGCGGGCGCGGGTCAGCCGCCGACGGTGGCTTCGCGGGCCCACGACGGGTTGGCTGGCGATGTGGCTTCGCGGGCCCACGACGGGTTGGCTGGCGATGTGGATTCGCGGGCCGGCGGCGACTTGAACACGGCCCGGTCCAGGAAGGGCGTGTGCAGCCGGCCGGCGGCGAAGCAGACTGTCGGCCGGTCAAGCCACCGTCAGCAGCCAACAGGCGGCGGCTCAGTGGGCGACGGTGAGGACGACCTTGCCGGCTGAGCGGCCGGTCGCGACGAGTTCGTGGGCGCGTGCGACCTCCTCCAGCGGCAGGACGGTGTCGACCACGACCCGTAGCTCGCCCTTGTCGACCAGGTCGGCGAGTGACCGTAGCCCAGCGTGGTCGGGCTGCACGAGCAGGAACCCGGCCCGGCGGCCCTGCTGCCGGGCCTCGTCCGCCAGGTACGCCTCGGCGGGCGAGGCGAGGGACACCAGGATGCCGCCGGGGCGCAGGGTGCTCAGGGAGCGGGGGCCGTACTCGCCGCCGATCGGGTCGATCACGGCGTCCAGGTCGGCGGCGGCGTCCTCGAACTTGACCGCGGTGTAGTCGATCACCTCGTCCGCGCCGAGGTCGCGGAGCAGGTCGTGCTTGGCGGGGCTGGCGGTGCCGATGACGTGCGCGCCGCGGGACTTCGCGATCTGCACCGCGAGGTGGCCGACGCCGCCGGCGGCCGCGTGGATCAGGACCCGCTGGCCCGGCTGGACGTCCGCGGTGTCGACGACCGCCTGCCACGCGGTCAGGCCCGCCAGGCCGAGGCCGGCAGCCTCCACATGGGACAGTCGGGCAGGCTTGCGGGCCAGGTGCCGCGCCGGTGACGTCACGAAGTCCGCGTACGTGCCCGCCGCCTCCGGCAGGCGTGGCATGCCGAACACCTCGTCGCCCGGGCGCAGCCAGGTCACGCCGAGGCCGGTCTCCTCGACGACGCCGGAGACGTCCCAGCCGAGCCGGACCGTGGTGCCGAGCAGGCCGCCGGTCGTGCGGTGCCACAGGTCGGTGGGGTTCACCGCGGTCGCGTGGACGCGGACGAGGACCTCCGAGATCCCCGGCTGGGGACGGTCCACCTCCACGACCCGCAGCACCTCGGGACCGCCGAACCCGTCTTGATCGATCGCGCGCATCTTGTTGCTTCCCATCTGTTCGTACGACGTGTGTGCGTTCAGCGTCGTCGTGACGGGTGCCGCATTCGAGTGGCCACACTGCCAGTATGTGCAAAGATCTGGCCATGGCAGCCACCGTGCACCGGGTCGTCGTCCTTGCCCTGGACGGGGTGTATCCGTTCGAGCTGAGCATTCCGAGCAGGATCTTCGGCACCGCCGGTCCGCTGCTGTACGAGGTGGTGACGTGCAGCCTCGACGGCGCCCCGGTCCGCACGGGCTACGACTTCGACGTCGCCGTCCAGCACGACGCGTCCGCGATCGACACCGCCGACACGCTGGTCGTGCCGCCGTTCGTGTGCGCGCCCGACGGGCCGCGCGACTGGCTGCCCGCTCCACTGGCCGCGGCGCTGCGGCGGCGGCGTCCCGGGGCGAGGATCGTGTCGATCTGCACCGCCTCCTATGTGCTGGCCGCGGCGGGGCTGCTCGACGGCCGCCGGGCCACCACGCACTGGAACGACGCCGAGCACTTCCAGCGCACGTTCCCTCAGATCGACGTCGACGCGTCGGTACTGTTCATCGACGACGGCGACGTGTTGACGGCGGCCGGTGCCGCCTCGGGGATCGACGTGTGCCTGCACCTGATCCGCCGGGACCACGGCAGCGCGGTCGCCAATCGGGTCGCCCGGCTCTGCGTCGTGCCACCGTGGCGGGAGGGCGGGCAGGCGCAGTACATCGACCGGCCGGTCCCGGCTCCGTCCACGGCGTCGACGGCGGCGACCCGGCAGTGGGCCCTCGGCCGCCTCGACCGCCCGATCTCCCTGGCCGAGATGGCGGCGCACGCGAGGATGAGCGTGCGGACGTTCTCCCGCCGGTTCCGCGAGGAGGTCGGCATGACGTCGGGGCAGTGGCTGACCCGCCAGCGGGTGGAGCACGCCAGGCGCCTGCTGGAGACGACCGACCTGCCGGTCGACCGGGTCGCCGCGGAGTCGGGCTTCGGCACCGCCGCCTCCATGCGCCAGCACCTCGCCGGCGCCATCGGCGTCCCGCCAATGGCCTACCGCAACACGTTCCGCGCTTCCGCCCCGGCCTGACCCGACGCACCGGCCGCGCCGGCGGAAGCCGCGACCTCGGAAGCCGCCGCCTTCGACGCGATGGCATGGGCGGTGGCGGTACGGAACTGCTGCGTCTCGACGACCCACCGGATATGGTCCCGGTCGCGTGGTGGCATCCGGGTCAGCAGATCGGCGACGTAGCCGGCGGGGAGAACGGAAACGAGGTCGTCGTTCGGCCATCCGCTGGGCAGGGCCGCGAGCACCAGCGCCGCGGCGTCCGGAGCCAACGCGGTCAGGAAACGGGCGGCGGCGTCAGGCGTGCGCCACTTCAGGTGCTGGGCGGCCCGCAGCGGTGTCATCGCCGCGAGCCGCGCCACGGCGTCCCCGAAATCCATCAGCAGCAGGATTTCCGCCCGTTTCGGGCGGGGGAACCGGTCGGCGGCCGCCGCGGGTGGCATGGCGGCGAGCAGGCGGGCGGCAAGCGGCTCCGGCATCGCGTTGAACATCCAGGCCGCCGACCGCGGATCCATGGCGGCGATCGCACCGGCCAGCGCGGCGACATCCGGCATCGCAAGGTCCGCAGCGAGAGGTCCGGACAGCATGGCATCGGCGATTCGTGCGGCGGGCGCCGGTTCGAGGGCCTCGAACACCGCGGTCAGGTGTGGTGTGTCGAGGCCGGCGAGCTCCGCGGCGGCGACGGCCGGGGGGAGTGCGGCGAGGTCGGCGGCGGGCCGTGGGTGGGTGATCGGCACGCCGTACGCGCGGCGCCAGCGTCGCCACGAGCGGGTCCTCAGGTTCGCGTGGGGATGGTCGAGCAGCCAGAGCAGGTAGCCGGCGCGGAACCGGACGGTCTGGTCGGGCGAGCCGGCCGCGGTCTGCACCCGGTCCCGCAGCGAGGGTCCGTCGAGGAACCGGGCCAGCTGCACAGAATGGCGTCCGGACCGGGGTTGGTGCGATCCGGTGCCGGCGTGGACGGCGTCGAGCACCAGATCCTCCAGCACGGCCCGGGCCCGCTCGGACGCGCCGTGGCGGATGAACGCGCCGTCGGGCCAGCAGCCACGCGGCCAGCGGGGCACCACCCGGCGCCATTCGGCGGGGAACTGCCGCCGCCACTGTACGAACAGCAGCGCGTACGGCTCCAGCGCGCGCAGCTCGCCGGCGGTCAGGTCGGTGGTGTACGCGGCGTACGCGGCGACCGGGTCGGCGAGGGTGCCGGTCGGGTGGGACTCGTAGCGCCGCCAGAGCAGCGCGACGTGGCGCTCCACCGCGGCGGCCCGGACGGCGGGGTCGGCGGAGACGAGGTCGAAGACCCACGCGTACGCGGGCAGGGTGCGCAGGTCGAACCAGCCCATGGTCACTCCGAAAGCAGGGCGGAGACCTGCGGGGAGAAGGTCGCGTGCAGCACCAGCGCCGCACCGCCCACGACGGCGGCGTCGACGCCGAGGGGGGACAGCGCGACGTCGACGACGCGGATCTGGCGGGCCAGGGGACGGGTGGCGAGGGCGCGGACGACGGCGTCGCGGAAGCGGTCCTCGACGTGGCGGATGCCGTGGCCGCCGAGGATGACCAGGTCGACGTCGATGATGTTGACGACGTTGACGACGACGGTGGCGAGGTGCTCGGCGGCGGTGTCGATGACGGAGACGGCCAGGGGGTCGCCCGCGGCGGCGGCGAGGCAGATCGCCGGATGATCGACGGTGGACGGGTCTGCGCGGAACGCGGCGGCGAGCGACGACTCAGGCACCCCGGCAACGGCCGGCTCAGGCGCCCCGGCAACGGCCGGCTCGACCACCGCAGCAGCAACGGGAGCCGCCCTGCCGACCGGCGATGCTCCGCCGACCGAAGCGGCAGCGAGCGAAGCCCCGGCAACCGGCGATGGCCCGGCGACCGAAGCGGCAGTGAGCGGTGGCCCGGCGACCGAAGCGGCAGCGAGCGAAGCCCCGGCAACCGCGGCGGCACCGGCCGGCGAAGCGGCGAGGAGGCGGTGCGCGGCGGCGACGATCGCGGGCGGGTTGACCAGGCTCTCCAGGCAGCCGCGGTTGCCGCAGTAGCAGCCGGGCCCGTCGTCGGCGGCGGTCGTGTGGCCGAACTCGGCGGCGTTCATCGAGCCGCCGCGGAAGACCTGGTGGCCGAGGACGAGGCCGCCGCCGACGCCGGTGCCGAGGTGGAAGTAGGCGAAGTTGGCGACGCCACGGCCCGCGCCGGCCCAGCGTTCGCCGACGGCGGCGGCGGTCGCGTCGTTGTCGAGCGTGACGTCGAGGCCGGTGGCGGTCGCGAGCATCTCCTTGATGGGCACGCGGGTCCAGTTGGCCAGCTGCGGCGGTGAGATGACCATGCCGACGTGCTGGTCGATGGGGCCGGGGGCGGCGAGGCCGAGGCCCAGGACCCGGTCGCGTTCGACGCCGGCCTCCCGCAGGACCTCGTCGACGAGCTCGGCCATCGCGGCGGTCACCACGGCCGGGTCGGCCGGGCGCGGGGTGGGGCGGCGGGCGGTGACCAGGGGTCGGCCGAGGAGGTCGACGACGACCGCGGCGAGCTCGACCGGGTCGAAGTGCAGGCCGACGGCTCGGCCGGCGTCGGCGTTGATGCGCAGGACGGTGCGGGGCTTGCCGCCGCTGGAGCTGCGGGCGCCGTCCTCGTGGACGATGCCCTCGTCGATCAGCCGGCGGACGATGCCGGAGACGGTCTGCGGGGTCAGGCCGGTGTGCTGCGCGATCTCCACACGGCTGACGCCGTCGGCTAACTGAATCTGATCCAGCACCACAGCCCGGTTGTATTGCCCTACTTTAGGGAGGTTGGTCCCTACCTGTCGCACCCGTTACCGCCTTCGCACCCGTTGCTCATCACATCCTCTCCCAGGACGTTGACTTTGTAAAACAATTTGATTTACGCTCGGACACACGCAGCTCACCGCCCAGACACGAGACCGTGCCTCGCGAGGCAGCGTCATTACCGGATTGTTACCAACCAGTCCAGCTGGCGGCTTTGCAAAGTCTGCGATCTGAAATAAGTTGGTTGCCACAACAAATGTGCCAACTGGCGTTCCCCCGGAGGCAACATGACGAGCAGCGCTCCGGTCTTGCTGGAGATGCGGTCGATCACCAAGGAGTTCCCCGGCGTCAAGGCGTTGTCCGACGTCAATCTGGTGGTCCGGTCCGGCGAGATCCACGCCATCTGCGGCGAGAACGGCGCCGGCAAGTCCACTCTGATGAAGGTGCTCAGCGGCGTCTACCCGTATGGGTCCTACGACGGCGACATCTTCTACCAGGGCAACCAGGTCCGCTTCCCGGACATCCGGTCCAGCGAGCACGCCGGCATCGTGATCATCCACCAGGAGCTCGCCCTCGTCCCGGGCATGTCGATCACCGAGAACCTGTTCCTGGGCAACGAACCGAAGAAGTTCGGTGCGATCGACTGGCAGGCCGCCAACAAGAAGGCCTACGAGCTGATGGCCCTGGTCGGCCTCAAGGAAGACCCCGACACCCTCATCAAGGACATCGGCGTCGGCAAGCAGCAGCTCGTGGAGATCGCGAAGGCGTTCGCCAAGGAGGTGCGGCTGCTGATCCTCGACGAGCCGACCGCCGCGCTCAACCAGAACGACTCCCAGCACCTGCTGGACCTGCTCAAGGGGTTCAAGGAGCGGGGCATCACCTCGATCATGATCTCGCACAAGCTCAACGAGATCGAGGCGATCGCCGACACCATCACGATCCTGCGCGACGGCAAGACCATCGAGAGCCTCGACGTCAAGGGCGACGGGGTCAACGAGGACCGGATCGTGCGGGGCATGGTGGGCCGCGACCTCAACAGCCGCTTCCCCGACCACACGCCGAAGATCGGCGAGGTGTTCTTCGAGGTCCGCGACTGGACGGTCCGGCACCCGATCTCCGCCGAGCGCCTCGTGTGCAAGAACTCGGCCTTCAATGTCCGGCGCGGCGAGATCGTCGGCTTCGCCGGCCTGATGGGTGCCGGCCGCACGGAGCTCGCGATGAGCATCTTCGGCCGGTCCTATGGGACCTGGCTGTCGGGGCACATCTTCAAGGACGGCAAGGAGATCGAGCTCAAGTCGGTCTCCGAGGCCATCAAGGCGGGCCTCGCGTATGTCAGCGAGGACCGCAAGGCGGTCGGGCTCAACCTCCTCGACGACATCAAGACGTCGATGGTCGCGGCCAAGCTGTCGAAGATCTCCCGCAACGGCGTGCTCGACCAGGTCAAGGAGCACACCTACGCGGAGGAGTACCGCAAGAGCCTGCGGGTCAAGACGCCGACGGTCGACGAGGGCGTCACCAAGCTCTCCGGCGGCAACCAGCAGAAGGTCGTCCTGGCGAAGTGGATGTTCACCGACCCGGACCTGCTGATCCTCGACGAGCCGACCCGCGGCATCGACGTGGGCGCCAAGTACGAGATCTACGGGATCATCCAGCAGCTCGCCGACCAGGGTAAGGGCGTCATCGTCATCTCGTCCGAGCTGCCCGAGCTGATCGGCCTGTGCGACCGCATCTACACCGTGTTCGAGGGCACCATCACCGGCAACATCGAACGCCGCGACGCCAACCCGGAACTCCTCATGAAGCAGATGACCTCCGCGAAGACCGCGCCGACCATGAAGAAGATGCCGACGTCATGAGCCGATTCAAAGACCTGCAGAAGAACCTCTTCGGAGGCTCGACCTCCAACGCCCGGCAGTTCGGGATGATCTTCGCGCTCCTGGCGACCATCCTGTTCTTCCAGTTCAAGACCGACGGCCTGACGCTCACGTCCGGCAACCTGATCAACGTCGTCCTCCAGGGCTCGTACATCCTGATCCTGGCCATCGGCATGCTGATGGTCATCGTGGCCGGTCACATCGACCTGTCCGTCGGGTCGGTCGCCGCCTTCGTCGGCATCATCGTGGCGAAGGTCATGAAGGAGTGGGACCTGCCCTGGTGGGCGGCGATCCTCTTCGGCCTCGGCGTCGGCGCGATCGTCGGGGCGTGGCACGGCTTCTGGGTCGCTTACATCGGCGTGCCGGCCTTCATCGTCACGCTCGCCGGCATGCTGCTGTTCCGCGGCGGCAACCAGTACATCGGCAACGCCGACTCGGTGCCGGTGCCGGCGGCCTTCAAGGAGATCGGCGCGGGCTATCTGCCCGAGGTCGGGCCCGACACCGGGTACAACAACCTGACATTGCTGCTCGGCCTGGCCGCCTGCCTCGCCGTGGTCTACCGGGAGTACCGGGCCCGGCAGGTGCGCTTCGCGATGAACGCGGACCCGACCCCGATCTGGGTGTCGGCCATCCGCCTGGCGGTCATGCTCGGCGTGATCGTCTTCGCCACGCTGCGCTTCGCCGGCGGCCGGGTGGGCACCAGCTTCCCGATCTCCGGCATCATCCTGGCGGTCCTGATCCTCTGGTACTCCTTCTACACCCGCAACACGGCCGGCGGCCGCTACATCTACGCGGTGGGCGGCAACTCCCGCGCCGCGGAGCTGTCGGGCGTGAAGCTCAAGCGGGTCAACTTCTTCGTCATGTTCAACATGTCGGTCCTCGCCGCCCTGGCCGGCATGATCTTCGTGGCCCGTTCCGGCGCCTCCGGCCCGCAGGACGGCCTCAGCTGGGAGCTGGACGCCATCGCGGCCGTCTTCATCGGCGGCGCGGCGGTCTCCGGCGGCCTCGGCACCATCAGCGGCTCGATCGTCGGCGGTCTGGTCATGGCCTTCCTCACCAACGGCCTCCAGCTGCTCGGCACCGGCGCCGACAAGACCCAGATCATCAAGGGTCTGTTCCTGCTCGCCGCCGTCGCGTTCGACGTCTACAACAAGAGCCAGGGTCGCTTCTCGATCATCGGATCGTTGAGCAAACCCTTCCGCCGGGAGTCAACCGGAGGTCCGTCCGCAACAGCCGGAACCGGACAAGAGGCCGCCAAGACCCCGGTGGCCGGCTGACGCCCTGTCCCGCCCCAACACCCGCACCTCCATCCGAAGAAAGGCAATCCAGAACATGCGCAAGTTCCTCACCAGGAGCCTCGCCGTCAGCGCGGTCGCTCTGCTCGCACTCGGCACCGCCGCCTGTGGCGACTCGGAGCGCGAGGGCAGCAGCAGCCCGAGCGGTGCCGCCGCCAAGGGCTTCGCCGCCGACTCGCTGATCGGTGTCGCGCTGCCGTCGAAGACGTCGGAGAACTGGGTGCTCGCCGGTGACCTGTTCACCAACGGCCTCAAGGACGCCGGCTTCAAGTCCGACGTGCAGTACGCCGGTGCCTCGACCACGGTCGCGGACCAGCAGGCGCAGATCTCCGCCATGATCACCAAGGGCGCGAAGGTCATCGTCATCGGCGCGACCGACGCCGCGCAGCTGTCGACCCAGGTCAAGGCCGCCCACGACGCCGGCATCAAGGTCGTCGCGTACGACCGCCTCATCACCCAGACGCCGGACCTGGACTACTACATCGCGTTCGACAACTTCAAGGTCGGCCAGCTCCAGGGCCAGGCCCTGCTGGACGGCATGAAGGCCAAGAAGGCGACCGGCCCGTGGACCGTCGAGCTGTTCTCCGGCTCGCCGGACGACAACAACGCCGGTGTGTTCTTCAACGGTGCGATGGACGTGCTCAAGCCGCTCATCGACAAGGGTGACGTCATCGTCGGCTCCGGCCAGAAGGACGTCAAGCAGACCGCGATCCAGGGCTGGAAGGCCGAGGGTGCGCAGCAGCGCATGGACTCCCTGCTGACCTCGACCTACACCGCCGGCAAGACCCTCGACGGCGTGCTCTCCCCGAACGACACCCTGGCCCGCGCGATCATCACCTCGGTGAAGGCCGCCAACAAGCCGATCCCGGTCGTCACCGGCCAGGACTCCGAGGTCGAGTCGGTCAAGTCGATCATGGCTGGCGAGCAGTACTCCACGATCAACAAGGACACCCGCAAGCTGGTCGCCGAGACGATCAACATGGTCAAGGCGCTGCAGGCCGGTAACGAGCCGACCATCAACGACACCAAGTCCTACAACAACGGCGTCAAGGTCGTCCCGTCGTACCTGCTCCCGCCGGTGATCGTCACCAAGGCCAACGCCGCCGAGGCGTACGCCAACGACCCGAAGCTGTCCCCGCTCACCAAGTAATTCGAGCGATCCGCTAACACAGCGATCAAGTAGTACGAGGCAACTCACCGTCGTGGGGGGGCGGGGGCCCCGGGCGGGGGGCCCCCGCCCCCCGCGGGGGGGCCGCCGGGCTTGCAGGGGCCGCCGCCCCCCCCCCCCCCCCCCCCCCCCCCCCC